>CAZSQF010000050.1:0-12347 GCA_964608935.1 uncultured Actinomycetota bacterium
TGCGGGAGGGCGAGGTCATGGAGCTCGGCATCTCTGGGCTCGGCATCCAGCGGCAGCGGTGCGTGCGAGCGACACCCTGATCGGGACGACGGCCCCGTGGGTGGGTGTACCTCCGGACGTCGAACCGCGACGCCACGCCACGGCGCGACGACGTAAGGTCCCTGGTGGACCGACCTCCTGATCCCGATACGGCCGCCGTGACCGACCCTTCGACCCCACCGGACGCCGTCGTCCTCGGTGACCGCTACGTCCTCCTCGCCCAGATCGGCAGCGGGGGCGCCGGCGTCGTGTGGCGCGCGCACGACCGGGTGCTGGATCGCGTCGTCGCCGTCAAGCGCCTGCACCCCGAGCTGGTCGACGACCATGCCGCCGGCGCGCGGTTCCGGGCCGAGGCCACGGCCGCCGCGAAGCTGACCCACCCGAACGCCGTCATCGTCTATGACGTCGGGCGGAGCGACGCCGGGGACTACCTCGTCATGGAGCTGGTCGACGGCACCACGCTCGCCGAGGTGCTCGCTCCGGGCCCGCTGGCGCCGGGGGTGGTCGCCGCGCTTGGCACCCAGCTCGGGCGGGCACTGGGCGCCGGCCACGCACGCGGGCTCGTGCACCGCGACGTCAAGCCCGCCAACGTCCTCGTCACCACCGACGGGGTGGCGAAGGTGGCCGACTTCGGCGTCGCCCGGGCGCTGGGCGACGCGACGGCGCGCCTGACCATGCCGGGCCGGGTCATGGGGACCGCCCGCTACCTGGCCCCCGAGCAGCTCCAGGACGACACCGTCGACGGGCGCAGCGACGTCTACTCGCTCGGGTTGCTGTTGCACGAGGCGGTGACGGGCGAGCCGCCGTTCGGGGACGGGACCGCCATCGAGGTGGCCATGCGTCGGATCGGCACACGACTGGCGCGTGCGTCGGAGTACCGCGGCGACGTGCCGGCGGCGCTCGACGACGCCATCGCCCGGGCCACCGAGCCCGACCCCGCGGACCGGTTCGGCGACGGCGTTGAGCTCGCCAACGTGCTGGCGCGGCTGGCCGCGGTCGATGCGGGCCGCCAGCTCGCGGCTCGGGTGGGAGGCGGTGGCGCTGCGACGGCTGCGGCCGAGGCGCCCACCGCCGCCATGCCCCCGACCCCCGCCGGCGCACCCACCGCGGCCGCCGCGCCCACGGCCGCCATGTCGGCGACCCGCGCGCGTCCCCCTGAGGAGCGTCGGGAAGCCACCGACGCGACCGCCGCACTGGACGATGCGCCTCGGGCTCCGGGGGCAGGCGAGCACGCCGGGAACGGCCGGTCACGCCGGCCGGTGTGGCTGGGGCTCGCCGCGCTGCTCGTGGTCGGGCTCGGGCTCATGCTGATGACCGGCGACGACGGGGAGGGACCGGACGACACCACCACCACCGACGACACGGTCCTCGACGTCGCCGCGGGTGGCGAGCACGACCCGTTCGGTGACGGCGGCGAGCACCCCGACACCGTCAGCGACGCCTTCGACGGTGATGCCTCGACGTTCTGGCGCACGCACCGCTACACGCGGGAGGCCCTCGGCGGCCTCAAGCCCGGCGTCGGGCTGTGGCTCGACCTCGGGGACCCGCAGGAGGTGTCGGAGGTGTCGGTGTCGACGACCAACCCGGGGGCGACGTTCACGCTCTACACCGGTGACACGCCGCCCGATGCGGGCGTTGCGCCCGACGACTGGGGCACCGCCGTCGCCGAGGTCACCGACGCCGGCGAGGAGGCGCGGGTCGAGCTCGACGACGCCGAGGGCCGCGTGTGGATGCTGTGGTTCACGCTGCTGCCGCCCGACGGCGACGACTACCGCGCGACCGTCACCGAGGTGAGGTTCCACCGATAGCTGCGGATCGTCAGCATGGCGGTGCTGGAACGGCCTCCGAGACGGCGTGGCTGAGCCGGTCGACCGGTGTCGCGACGCCGTGGCCGTCCTCGGTCCGGGCGAACACCTGTCCCACGACTCGGCCGTCCGTGTCGACGACGGGCGAGCCCGACGCGCCCGGGTCGGTTCGGAGCTCGAGCAGCAGCCGCGCCGGGTCCACGGCCGCCACCGCACCGTCGGTCGTGAACGGCCGGGCGGCCGGGAAGCCCACCAGCCGGACCTCGTCCCCGACCGACGGCGTCTCCCCCCGCACGAGCACGGCCGTCACGGCGCCGGGGTCCGCCAGATCGAGCACGGCGACGTCGGCGATGGTGCTCAGGCGGTGGTCCTCGACCGTGACCGCGGGCCCGCCGTCCAGCGGCCGCACCCCGACCGACCGCGAGCCCTCGACGACGTGCCGGTTGGTCACCACCACGGGGCCGTCGCCGAGATCGACGGCGAAGGCGGTCCCGCTCGCGAGCGCGCCACCGCACCCCACGCTACGTACGAGCAGCAGTGCGTCGGCCAGCTCGGCGTCCTCACCGAGTTGCGCGACGACGGCGTCACCCGACGCGCGGAAGCCGAGCTCGTCGAAGACCCATCCGCCCACCGGCAGCACGAGCGCGATCGCCACCAGCACCGCGAGCCACGGGCCGAACCGGCGGAACAGGCGCGACGACGTCGTCTCGAACCCGTCGAGGTCGTCCTCGTCGGGCAGGCCGGGATCGGGGCCGTGGTGGGCCACGGACGACTCGGCTCCGCTCAGTTGAACCAGTCGCGGATCTGCTCGAGGACCCGGTCGACGATCCCGTCGACGGTTTCGTCGTCGATCTCGGGCAGGTCGATACCCGGCTCGTCCTCCTGCTCGTCGAGCGCACGCTCGCGTTCGGCCAGCGCGGCCTCGCGGTCGTCGAGGTCGGCCTCGCGCTGGGCGAGGAGCTCCTGCCACTCGGCGAGCACCTCGGACTGCTCCTCGAGCGCCTGCCGCTGCTGCTCGATGTCCTCGTCGCGGTCACCCGCGGCCGCCTCGGCTTCGGTCAGCCGTGCCTCGAGGTCCGAGATCTGGGCGTCGCGCTGCTCGAGCTCCGCTTCGAGCGCTTCAATGCGCTCCTGCGCGTCGGCGTCGGCGACCGGGGCGTCGTCGTCGGTCGCGAGCGCGATCACGACGAACGCCAGCACGAAGCCCAGGACCAGGCCGAACAGCCACAGCAGGAAGAGCCGGCCACGGCGGCGCGGCGGCTCGTCGGGGTCCAGCTCGTCGTAGCCCGCCTCCTCGGAGGCCGTACCCGTCGGCCGCGGCTGTGCCTCACCCTCCCACGGCTGCTGCTGGGTCGGCGCGCTGTCGCCGGGCGGCGGGGGCCGGTCCATCCGTCGGGTCGGGTCAGGGCCGGCCGGGTCGACACGGCGGGTCGGATCTCCCCCGGCGGGATCCTGGCGTCGGGTGGGATCCTGGTCCGGGGGCTCGTGGCTGCTCATGGATGCTCGCTTCCTCGTCGGGTCACACGTCGTCGGACCCGCGACGGACGTCCGCGTGGAGGACGTCCAGGACCGAGGGTGCCACAGTGGCGGGCGTCCGATCGGCCAGGTCCGCGAGGCGCGCTATGCCACCTGCGGGCGAGGGGCCTCGCTGAGCCACAGCCGGGCGGCCACGGACGCCCGCCATGGCCGCCACGGCTCGGCGAGCCGGTCCAGCGCAGCGGGCGTCGGAGGGGCATCGGTCGCGAGCGCCCGGCGCAGGCCGAGGTCGGCCGACGGGAAGGCATCCGGCTCGCCGAGCCGCAGCGCGATGTAGTGGGCCGTCCACGGACCGACCCCGGGGACAGCCGTCAGTGAGGTAACGAGCTGCTCCAGGCCGACGCTGCGGTCGAGCCGCACCGCGTCGTCGACGACCGCCTGGGCGAAGGCACGGATCGCACTGGCCCGGCCGCCAGGCACGCCGAGGTCATCGAGGTCCGCCGCGGCCACGGTCGCCGGCGCCGGGAACGTGTGCGTCAACCCGAGCGGTGCGAGTCCCGGCACGGCGGTGCCGAAGCGCTCGACCAGCCGTCCGGCGAGCGTCGTCGCCCCCTGGACCGTCACCTGCTGTCCGAGGATGGCCCGCACACCGACCTCGAAGCCGTCCCACGCGCCGGGGGGGCGCAGACCGGGCAGCTCCCGGAGCAGCGGACCGGCGATCGGGTCGTCGGCGAGGGCGCGCTCCGGCTCCTCGACCGCCGCATCCAGGCCGGCGATCCGGCGGGCACGCTCGACGACGTGGATGAGCCCCTCCCAATGGGGCAGGTGGGCACGCAGGAGCAGGTGGTCGCCGGTGCCGGGGGACAGCTCGAGCACGCCCGGGTCGCCGTCGACGACGATCGTGCGCCGGTACGTGCCGTCGGACACGTCCTCGACGCCGGGGATGGCCCGGACGGCGAGGTAGGCGAGCAGGCGGTCCCAGTCGAGCGGGCCCCGGAACGGCAGCCGCAGCACCAACCCGCCGTCGGCGACGAGACGGTCTGCGACGCGTCGGCGGGCGCGGAGCTCGCGTGGGGCGGCTCGGAACACCTCGTGGCATGCGCGGTTGAACTGGCGCACGCTGCCGAAACCGGCCGCGAACGCGATCTCGGTCACGGTCAGGTCGGTGTCGTCGAGCAGCCGCCGCGCGAAGTGGGTCCGGCGGGAGCGGGCGAGCTGGTCGGGCGTGACGCCGAGCTCGGCCACGAACAGCCGGCGCAGGTGTCGGGCCGACACGCCGATCCGGGCTGCGAGCTGCGTCTCCGTGCCGTCGTCGAGCACCCCGGCGAGGATCAGCTGCACCGCCCGGCAGACCAGCTCGGGACCGGTCGTCCCGAGGCGATCCGGTGCCCGGTACGGACGGCACCGCAGACATGCGCGGTAGCCGGCCGCCTCGGCGGCGGCGGCGAGCTCGAAGGGTCGCACATGGTCGGCGCGCGGCCGCGCCGCGCACCCCGGCCGGCAGTAGATGCCGGTCGTCACCACGGCCGAGTAGCTGTCCATGCCGCCACGTATAGCGGGTCGAGGCAGGCCAGGGTCGGACGGATCCGGACACGTCCACGGCGGCGGTGGTCCGGATTCGGCTCGCACGCCGACCCGCAACCGGGCAACCTGCCCGCATGGACACCACGACCATCCCCCACCGACCCGACGGCCCCGCCCCGGGCGCGCCGATCGTCTACACGGAGGTCGACAGCCCGCTCGGCGCGGTGCTGCTCGTCGGGCGCGCCGGCGCACTGGCCGGCCTCTACCTCGCCGACCACGGCCGCAGCCCCGTCCCGGGACCGGACTGGCGACGCGACGACGGGGCCCTCCGCGCCGTCGAGCGGCAGCTCGGCGAATACTTCGCCGGCCGGCGCGCGGCCTTCGACGTCGAGCTCGACCTCACCGGCACGCCGTTTCAGCTCCGGGTCTGGGAGCAGCTGCGCGCGATCCCCTACGGACACACCATCAGCTACGGCGAGCTGGCCCGGCGCATCGGCCAGCCGACCGCCTCGCGCGCGGTCGGGATGGCAAACGGACGCAACCCCGTCTCGATCGTGGTCCCCTGTCACCGGGTCGTCGCGGCGGACGGGGGCCTCGGCGGGTACGGCTGGGGCACCGACCGGAAGGCATGGCTCCTCGCCCTCGAAAGCGGGGAGCGCTGATCCGGTTTCCCGGACGAGCGCTACCCACTCGCGCGGGTCGGAGGGGCGGATGGCGGACACCTCGGAGGAGGATCGACTCCGGTCACGGTGGGCCGACGTGGGGCTCGCGCTCGCGATCGTGGTGCTGCTGTGGGGCTCGTTCGCGCTGTGGCAGCTGTTCGGGGCGGAGCGTGACCCCCATGATGCGCTGCTGCTCCCACCGGCCGGAGAGGTCGCCGCCGCGTTCGTCGACGACCGTCCCGTGTTCGTGGTGCACGACTACGACGGCTCGGTCCGGGTGCTCGACGGCGTCAGCCCCCATGCACCCGATCCGGACCGGCCGAAGCTGGTCGCGTGGTGTCGCAGCTCGGAGGCATTCGAGGACCTTTGGCACGGGGCACGGTTCACCCGCGACGGGGACTGGGTCGGCGGACCGGGACCGACCGGGTTGGCCGCCTATGCGATCGTCGAACGGACGGACGCGTGGGTACGGGTCGAGGGGCGCGGGCCGGCGCCGCCACGTCCCGAGCACGACCTCGACTGGGAGCCGGCGGGCCCCGCCTGCGCCGAGCTCGGCGACCCGGCTGCCGTCGGGGACCCGCTCGAGCTCGACGCCGTCGTCGCGCACACACCCCGAGACGACGGCGAGGATCGGTTCCAGTACGTGACCGCGGACAACGGCGTGGTGGGCGACGCGCCCGGGTGAACGTGCAGGTCGGCCTGGCGGGAGCGCCACACGAGCCCGCTCGCGTCGGTTGTGACACCTACGCGGCGCTACGACGGCCGGCGGCTCGGCCGACGCCGACAGCGAGGGCGAGCACGGTCAAGCCGATCGCCAACTGGCCGACCGGCGGGAGCTGCGACGGCTGCGCGCCGGCCAGCCGTATCTCGTACGCGGCACTGGTCGTCGCTCCATCGGGTGCCCCGAACGGGACGCCGTCGCCCGCCCGTGCTTCGAGCGCCTCGATCCGCGCCAGGTCACGCGCCAGGTGCCCGGTGGTGTCGTCGGCCGCCCGCCGGAGCAGGTCGATCGCTTCGTCGGCGAGCTGCTCGATGCCGTCCTCGAGCTCGGCGACGCCGCCGACCGCCTCGCCGAGGCCGTCCGCGAGCTCGTCCGCGCCGCCGGCGATCTCCACCAGGCCTGCGGCGAGCTCGCCTGCGCCGACAGCCAGCGCGTCGAGCCCAGCGGCCAGCTCCCCCGTCCCCGCCGCCAGCTCGTCCAGGCCGCCCGCCAGCTGCCCGGCACCGTCGGCCACCTCACCGGCGCCGGCGGCGCGGTCACCGGCGCCGGCGGCGAGCTCGTCGGCGCCGCTGGCAGCGGCGCCGAGCCCGGCATCGATCCCGGCGGCGCCCTCCGCGAGCCCGTCGGCGCCGGCGGCCAGCGCCTCCGCCGCCTCCACGATCGCCGTCAGGCCCTCCAGGGCCGCCTCGTCGGGCGCGTCGAGTTCCCCGAGCACGTCCACCGTGGCCTCGAGGGCGGCGTCCAGTGCCTCGAGCGCAGCGACGAGATCGTCGACACCCGGCTGGCCATCGAGCGCGTCGAGTGCCAGATCGATGGCCCCGCGGACCCCCTCCAGCAGCGCGATCAGCGGCTCGAGGTCGATCTCGTCGAACCCTTCGAGCAGCTCCTCGAGCCCGGCGGCCGCGATCCCCAGCGCGGCGGCGAGCTCCGCGGTGCCTTCGGCCAGCTCCTCGGCGCCGTCGGCCAGCTCGCCGGCACCCTCGTCGAGCTCGACCAGGCCGCCAGCGAGCTCGTCCGTGCCGTCTGCCAGCCCGGCCGCGCCGTCCGCCAGCCCGTCGAGCGCGCCCGCCAGCTCGCCCGCCCCATCGGCCACCTCCCCGGTGCCGTCGGCCAGCTCGCCCGCACCCTCGGCAGTCTGCTCCACACCTCCGGCGAGCTGCCCGGCCCCATCAGCCACGTCGTCCAACCCGTCCGCGAGCTCGGACAGCCCGTCGGACAGCTGCGACAGGCCATCGAGCAGCTCACCGACCCCGTCGGCGACCTCACGCAGCGCGGCGCCGCTCTCCTCGAGCCCGAAGCCGAGCACCGCGACCTCGCTCTGCGCAGCGGCGAGCTGGCGCCCACTCGCGTCGAGCTCGGGCGACGTGCGGCGCGTGACCGGCATCCCACGCAGCACCACCTCGGGCGGAGCGCCCCCGTCGATCCGGCCGGTGATCTCGAGCTCCTGCGCCAGCTCGCCGAGCGGCTCGAACAGCGCCATCGTCCAGACGACACGCACGCCGTCGGCAGTGGCGACCACGCTCCCGCGGTCAGAGCTCACGTCCGCCCAGCCGGTCCCGAACCCGGCGTCGAGCTGCGCCACGATCGGCACGGCGACGTCGACCGACTCGCTGCGCCACCCGTCCGGGGTCTCGTAGCGGATCCGGCGCGCCTCGCTCGTCAGGTTGCGGACCAGCAGCCGCAGCGTGACCTCGCCCGTCGCGTCCGCCAGGTCCTCGGGAGCGATCGGGTCGCCGTCGAGGAGGTAGCGCGCCGCGACCGCGATCGGCACGTCCTCGGCCGGGTAGCGCGCCACCGTGCGCCGCTCGGTCACGCCGTCCAGGTCGAGATCCCACACGGCGGCCCCGTCACGGACGCGCGGCGCCAGCCACCGGTCGAGGTCGCGCAGCCCCTCGGTCGAGGTGGGGTCGACGACGGTGACGGCCCCGTCACCCCGAGCAGCGAGACGGGTGGTCAGGCGCGCCTCCTCGATGGCGCCGGCGAGGTCGGCGCGGGCGGTGACGGTCTTGTGGACGGCGAGGGCATCAGGCCGGCCGTCGACGTCCGCAGCGAGCGCCGCGGGCCACGGCGCGAGCGCGACGAGCACGACCAGCCGGACCGCAGTCCGTCCGAACCGGCCGGCCGGACGGCGCCCCGGTCGGCGGCGGGACCGCCCCTCGCGCTCCTGGTCGCCGTGCATCAGCGGTCCTCCCCGGCGGTCGGCCGTCCCGTCCGGGCCGTGGTCGCGGCCCGGACGAGCACGGTCGCGGCCACGCCGAGGCCCGCGCCGAGCAACATCCCACCCACCGTGGCGAACGGATCGGCCGGGAACGCAGCCGGATCCGCCGTCAGCCCGGCGTCACCCAGCGCGAGGAGGCCGGCCGCGCCGACAAGCGACGCCCACAGTGGGATCCGATCGCGGGTGGCGACCGACACGACCACCACCACGGCGACCACCACCGCGGCGGCGGTGATGGACCCGCCCGTGGTGTCGGGGAGCACGCCGACGCGCAGCAACAGCCCACCCCACCCGGCGACGACGCCGAGCACCATGGCGCCGACCCGGCCGGCCACCGGGCCCGGCGCCATCCCGATCGCGGCACCGAGGAGGGCCGGCCACGCCGCCTGGATCCCGGTCACGCCGGCGGCGACGATCACGAGGACCACCACGGCCATGACCGCCAAGCCGGCGCCGGCCAGCGCACGCCGGGTCGGCGCGGTCATGTCCGACCCTCCGCCCTCGGCGTGCGACCGTGGACCGGCGATCGACGGGCGCCGGGCTGCTCGCGGCGCCGCCGGTGTCGGTCCCACAGCACGAGGCAGCTCGACTCGGCCAGCACGGCGGCCAGGAGCGCGAACACGATCACGATGGCGCTGATGATCCCGAACTGCCGGAGGGGCCCGAGGTTCGACAGGCTCAGCACACCGAACGCGGACGCGGTGGTGATGGCCGAGCCGGCGAGCGCCGCGCCGGTGTTGGTCATCGTGCCCCGGATGGTGGCGGTCGGGTCGTGCGTTGTGCGGCGCTCCTCGACGAAGCGGTTGGTGACGTGGATGCCGTAGGGCACCCCGATGCCGATGGCGATCGAGGCGACCGTCGCGGTGAGCGCGTTGTAGGACAGCCCGATCAGCCGCATCGTCCCCAGCGTGTACACGACGGCGAGCAGGGACGGCACCATCGCGATCGCCCCGAGCCCGGGCCGGCGGTGCACGAGCCCGTAGTAGCCGACCATGAGCAGCCCCGCCGCCAGCAGGCTGATCACGATGGCGGTGGTCTGGGCGTCGGCGAGGGTCGCGAGCGTCTCTTCGAGCAGCAGCGGTTCGCTGACCACCAGCAGCTCCGCGCCGGTCCCCCGCAGCGGCGCCAGGCCGTCCTGGAGGCCGGTCGCCAGCTGCGCGGCACGGGGCTGGCCCGCCGTGGTCGAGATGCTCATCAGCCCGCTGCGCCGGTCGGCCGCCAGCACGCCATCGAGCTCGGCCGGAGCCTCCTCGGCGACCACGTCGTACAGCGCGGCGAGGTCGGCGTCTGCGGCGACGCGCTCCCCGTCCCACCCGAGCGCGCGCAGTCGCGCGGCGGTGTCGATGAGGTCGAGCGTGTCGCCGTCGAGCTCGGCGACGGGGAAGCCGAGCTCTGCCAGCGTCGCCCGGTCGATCTCGGCCGGGTCGAGCGCCGCAGCGGCGGCGAGCACGTCGTCAGTGGCGCCATCGGGCGCCGCGGCGCGCAGCTCGTCGGCGAGCGCATCGCGCACCGCCGCCTCGAGCTCGTCGGCTGGCAGGGCGCGCAGCAGCGCGTCGGTCGAGGTGGTACCCGGTGGCAGCCGGCGATCGAGTCCGGTCAGATCGCCGGCGAACCCGTCCAACACGTCGTCGTCGGCGCCGTCGGCCTCGTCGCGGAGGTCGGCCGGCAGGTCGTCGGGACCACGGATCGCCGGTAGCGGCAGGTCGGCGGCCGCGCCGTCGGGATCGGCGAACGACGTCAGCTGGCCGGCGAGCCGCTCCTGTGCGTCCTCGGCCTCGTCGACGATGAGCTCGACCACCGTCGGGGGCGCCCGCAACTCGGCGACACCGCCGGCGGTCACCACGTCCGGGACGTCGGACAGGCCCGCCCGGGCGTCCAGGATCGCGTTGGCTACCTCGGTGTCGGTGAGGTCGCCGTCGACCAGCACGAAGGTCCGCTCCGACACGTCGCCGCCGAAGCGGGTGTCCATCAGCTCGAGCAGCTGCCCCGCGTCGGAGTCGGCGGGGATGAAGTCCTCCTGGGAGAACTCGGTGTCGAGGTCGGTGGCGGCGACGATCCCGACCACGGCCAACGCCGCCGTGACGCCGAGCACCATGACGGGCGCACGGGCCGCGACCACCGCCAGGCGGCCGAGCACCTCGCCGAGGCGCGTGACGCCGTCGGACTGCATGCCCGTCGCCCCGGCCACGGGGAGGCCACGGGCCGTGCGGCGCCGGTCGACCAGGGCGCGGACGCCGGGGACCAGGAGCCCCGTGACGAGGAACGCGGCCACGATCCCGGCGGCGGCGAACATGCCGAAGTCGGCGATCGGGGGCAGCGGTGTGACGAGGTTCGACAGGAACCCGGCCACCGTCGTGATCGTCGCCAGCACGAGCGCGACCCCGACCGTGCGGATCGCCACCTCGGCCGCCTGGGGAGGATCGTGGCCGCCGGCGAGGTTCTCGCGGTAGCGGACGACGAGGTGGACCGTGTAGTCGATGCCGAGGCCGACCAGCAGCACCGGCACGGCGACGGCGATCTGGTTGAACTCACCCGCGACGCCGAGGAAGCCCGGTCCGAGCAGCACCGCGGCACCGGTCATCCACACCACGGCCAACCCCATGGCGGCCACGCCAAGGGCGACATCGGAGACGCGCCGGAACAGCAGCCACAGGATCACGATGATCAGCAGGAAGCTGGCGGCCATCAGCACCGGCAGGTCCTCGAACAGGCCCTGCTCGATGTCATCGGTGAGCAGGACGAAGCTGAAGGGCCGCACGTCGAACCAGCCGAAGTCCTCGCCCGCGAGCGCGTCGCGAAGCGCCAGGCTGGCGGCCCGCAGGGTGTCGTCGTCGAGGTCGGGGTCGAGCTCGACGGACACCAGCCCCGCCCGGGCGGTCCCGGTCGCCAGGTCGGCGTCTGTGGACAGCAGGGGCTCGATCCGCTCGCCCACGCTGTCGAGCGTGTCCCTCACGAAGCTGGCCACGAACGGTGCTGGCAGGTCGGCGACGTCGGCGTCGAACCCGCCGAAGCTGGCGACGAACGGTCGGGCGTACGACACCACGGCCGGGCCGGCGAACCCTTCCGGGGCGAGGTTGGCCTCGATCTCCGGCGTGTCGTGGGCGAGATCCTCGATGCGCTCGGCCACGGCGAGGCCGGCCGGCGCGAGGACGTTGCCGCCACGGCCGGCGTCGACGATCACCTGGATCTGGGTGCCGCGGCCGCCGAACTCGTCCTCGATCCGGTCGAAGCCCTGCGCCAGCGGCGTGTCGGCCGCGAACTCGGTGATGTCGGTCTCGACCTCGAGCTGGCTCGCCAGGCCACCGAGGACGAGGGTCGCCACGACGAGCAGGGCGATCAGCAGCCCCGGGTGCCGGCTGACGGCGCGCCCCATGAGCCGCAGCAGCCACTGCATCGGGCTATCCGGTCGGTCGGAGGGCGGCCGCGACGAGCGCGCCGACCTCGGCATCGAGCGCGTCGAGGTCGAACGGCTCGTCGTTGAGGATGTGGCCGAGCGCGACGGCCGCGGTCTGGCCGTACACCGCGAGCGCGGCGATGCGCGGGTCGATGGCCCGGATCTCGCCGGCGGCGATGGCCCGCTCGATGCACGCCGTCACGGGTGCCAGGACCTCGCGCTCGATCCGGTCGAACATCTCGCGCGGGTCCACTGACCCCCACAGCTCGGTCAGGAGCAGCCGGTACAGGTCGCGGTCGGCGGCGTAGACGCGCAGCTGGACCGTGACGAGGTCGCGCACCGGGCCGGTCTGCGCGGCCGTGACCTCGCGGGCGAGTTGGCTGATGGCGCGGTCGACGAGCGCCGCGATCAGGTCGTCCTTGCCGTGGAAGTGGTAGTAGAGCGTCGCGCGGGTCACCCCGGCCGCGGCGGCGACGTCCTCGAGCCGTGCCGCCTGGACCCCGGCCCG
>CAZSQF010000050.1:12447-14471 GCA_964608935.1 uncultured Actinomycetota bacterium
CGGACCTCGTGGCGATAGCTGAGCTCGGCGCCGACGACCTCGTGGTCGTCGACCACCTCGTCGCGGACGCGGCGCGTGATGCGCGCCGCGCGGTGGAAGGGACCGTGCAACCGCAGGCTGCCCTCGTCGCCGGCCACGGTCGCCTCGACACCCGAATCGGCCACGAGCGAGCACGACCAGGACGACAGCCCCAACGGTTGGCGCATGACCACGCCGAGCTGCTCGTCGACGCCGGTGTCGGCCAGCTCGCCCGCGGCGTGCACCTGGCTGGGTTCGCCGAGCACCGAGAGCGCGAACGTCAGGGGGTAGACGCCGAGATCGAGCAGCGCTCCGCCACCCAGCTCGCGCGAGAACCACCGCCTCGAGGGATCGGAGCGGGCGGGGATCCCGAAGTCGGCGATCGCCAGACGCGGCGAGCCGATCTCGCCGGCGGCGATCCGGCGTTCGATGTCGCGGAACCCGGGCTGGAAGCGCATCCACATCGCCTCCATGGCGAACACGCCGGCGTCGCGGGCCGCGGTGACGACCTCCTCGGCCTGACTGCGGTCCAGCGCGAACGGCTTCTCGACCAGCACCGGCACGCCGGCCCGCACGCACGCGAGCGCGTCGCCGTGATGGCGGTCGTTGGTGGTCGCCACGTACACGGCGTCGAGGTCACCCTCGTCCAGGAGGTCGTGATGCTCGCCGTGCGACCGGGCGATGTCGCGTTCGGCCGCGAACGCCGCGGCCCGCTCCGTGTCGGCAGATGTCACCGCCACGACCTCGCCGCCCTCGGCGGTGATGGCCTCGTAGAGGGTGGCGGCCATCGAGCCGGTCCCCATGATTCCCCAGCGGACGGTCACGTCTCCTCCGATCATGTCGTCGAGATCGGGCGCGGTCAGCTGCCGTCGAGCATCAGGCTCGCGGCGACGGCGGCGCCGAGCTCCCAGCAGGCGTCGAGGTCGGACTGCCCGACCTCACCGATCACGGTCACGGGGTCGCGCGCCCGCTTCCATTCGAGCCCGGTGGTGATCGACTCGACCGCCTTGACCGCACCGGTCGTGTCGTTGTTGCCGTGGACGTACAAGGCGTACGGCCGGCGCTGCGTCGCCTCGAGGCAGGGGTAGTAGACCCGGTCGAAGAAGTGCTTCAACGCGCCGGACATGTACCCGAGGTTGGCGGTCGTACCGAGGAGATACGCGTCGGCCTCGAGCGCGTCGGACTCCGTCGCGGCCAACGCGGCCCGGCTGACGACCTCGACGCCCTCGATGGCGTCGTCGCTCGCGCCGGCCAGCACCGCCTCGTACATCGACTGGACGTTGGGCGACGGGGTGTGGTGGACGAGCAGCAGCCGTGGCACGCGTGCGTCTCCGGGTCGAGAGCTCCGCGACGAGTATGGTGGCCATCTCCCCCGAGACTGTCACATCCACACGAGAAGGACCGCGATGCGAATCGGCGTGCTCACGGGCGGCGGCGACGTCCCGGGCCTCAACCCCTGCATCAAGTCGGTCGTCCACCGCGTCATCCACGACGGGCACGAGGTGGTCGGCATCCTGCGCGGCTGGGGTGGGCTGCTCGAGTACGACCTCGACGACCCCGACTCGGCCGAGCGCTGCCTGCAACCGCTCGACCTCGGGGTCGTCCGGACGATCGACCGCACCGGCGGCACGTTCCTGCACACCTCGCGGACCAACCCCGGCCGCGTGCGCCACGACGACGTGCCCCGGTTCCTCGAGCACCGTGCCGACGGCGAGGGGCCCCACGACTTCACCGATCACATCCTCAAGGTGCTCGACCACGTCGGCATCGACGCGCTGATCCCGATCGGCGGCGACGACACGCTGTCCTACGCGCTGCGGATGCACGAGGAGGGCGTGCCCGTCATCGCCATCCCGAAGACCATGGACAACGACGTCCACGGCACCGACTACTGCATCGGCTTCTCGACGGCGATCACCCGCAGCGTGCAGTTCATCCACCAGCTGCGCACGAGCGCAGGCAGTCACGAGCGCATCGCCGTGATCGAGCTGTTCGGGCGCTACTCG
>CAZSQF010000051.1:0-14406 GCA_964608935.1 uncultured Actinomycetota bacterium
TCTGGCTCGTCCGCGATCCGGGCATCGTCAACCAGCTCCGCCAGGCCTTCGCCGGTGTCGAGCAGCTGACGATCGTCGACGGCCACCATCGGGTCGCCGCAGCCCGCCGGCGCTCGGCCAGCGGCCCCGCCGACACCACGTTCCTCGCGGCGCTGTTCCCCGACCGCGACCTGTCGTTCGCCGGCTACGACCGGTGCGTGGAGACCGGTATCGACGGTGACCGGTTCCTCGAGGAGTTGGCCCGTGTCGGGCAGCTCACCGACGTGGGGCCGCAGGCGCCGCCCCGGCCGGCCGCGCGCGCCGAGATGCTCGTGTTCGCCGGCGAGCGCTGGCACTCGCTGCGGTTCCCGGACGCCCCCGACGAGGTGCCCGAAGGGCTCGCGGCCGTGCTGCTGCAGGACCGCGTGCTCGAACCGGTGCTCGGCATCGTCGACCCGCGGACCGACGCGCGACTGGTCCACCTGCCGGGCACCGCACCCCTGGCGCAGCTCGCGGAGCGGTGTCGTGGGACGACACTGGCCGGCTTCGCCCTTCCCCCTGTGACGCTCGATGAGCTCCAGCAGGTCGCGGCCCGAGGTGCGCTGCTGCCCCCGAAGTCGACCTACAGTGACCCCAAGCCCGGTCCCGGCCTGTTCCTGCGCCTGCGCGCGCGCAGCGAGGACGACGACCCGCGCGGTTCCGGCGAAAGCCCTTGACGTGCCGCGCCGCGCATGCCACCTTGTTGCGTACAGCGGTGGCTGTTGTCTCTGACGCAACATCAGTGGGCGACGCCGGGGCCCTCCGAACGGTGCGGTCCGTCGCGTCGACAGGATCGGCGTCGGACAGGCCGTTGCGGGGCAGCCGTGCGCCAGGAGGGTGGTGATGCTGGTGACGAGCTCGTCGCTGCTCGCGTCGCTCGAGCAGCCGAGGTTCGAGATCATCCCGATGAAGGGGGTCGAGAACCAGCTGCAGTACCTGCCGGACAACTCGGTGGTCACGGTGACCGCGTCGCCCACGAAGGGCATCCAGGCCACGATCGACCTCGCGGCCCAGCTCGCCGCGCTGGGGCATCGGGTCGTCCCCCACCTCTCCGCGCGGCTCGTGTCGGGCAGGGACCACCTCGAAGGGATCCTGTTCCAGCTCGGTGAGCTGCACGTCCGGGAGGTGTTCGTCATCGCCGGCGACGCGAACGAGCCCGCGGGACCGTTCGAGGGCGCCGCGGACCTGCTCGAGGCGATGGCCGACATCGGCCACGACCTCGAGCTCGTCGGCATCACCGGCTACCCGGAGCGACACGCGTTCATCCCCGACCAGACCACCATCGAGGCGATGACGCGCAAGGTGCCCCATGCCACGCACATCGTGTCCCAGATCTGCTACGACCCGCAGGTCATCCGTGGATGGGTCGGCGCGGTCCGGGCACGGGGCGTCCGGCTACCGATCTTCGTCGGGCTTCCGGGGGTCATCGACCGGGCGCGGCTGCTGCGGGTGTCCCTGCGCGTCGGGCTCGGGGACTCCGTGCGGTTCCTGAGCAAGCAGGGCGAGGTTGCAACCCGGATGCTGGCCGGCTACCAACCGGACGAGCTGATCCACGCGCTGGCCGACCTGGTCGGTGATCCCGAGCACGACGTCCGCGGGTGGCATCTGTTCACCTTCAACGAGGTGGAGCGAACCGAACGGTGGCGGCAGCAACTTCTGGCCACGACCAAGGGAGCAGCACTGTGACCTTCCCGACCGACCTGTCCATCGCCCGCGGCGCCGATCTCGACCCGCTCGACAGGGTCGCGGCCTCGATCGGTATCGGCCAGCACCTGCTCGAGCCGTACGGACACCACGTGGCCAAGATCAGCCTCGACGCCATCGAGGAGCTCGACGAGCGGCCCCGGGCCAAGTACGTCCTGGTCTCCGCCATCACGCCGACCCCACTGGGGGAGGGCAAGACGACCACCACGGTCGGTCTCGGCCAGGCCTTCAAGCACATCGGCAAGCAGGCAACGGTCGCGATCCGCCAGCCGTCGATGGGCCCGACGTTCGGGATCAAGGGCGGCGCGGCCGGTGGTGGCTACAGCCAGGTCGTGCCGATGGAGCTGCTCAATCTCCACCTCACCGGCGACATGCACGCGGTCACCGCGGCCCACAACCTGCTGGCCGCGATGATCGACAACCACCTGCACCAGCCGGGCGGGCTGGTGCTCGACCCGCACTCGATCGGTTGGCGTCGCGTCCTCGACGTCAACGACCGGTCCCTGCGCAACATCGTCGTCGGACTCGGTGGCAAGGCCGACGGGATCCCGCGCGAGAGCGGCTTCGACATCACCGCCGCGTCCGAGGTGATGGCCGTGCTCGCCCTGTCGACCTCGCTGCGCGACATGCGCGAGCGCATGGGGCGGATCGTCGTCGGCGCCACGCCGGACGGCGACCCGGTCACCGCCGAGGACATCGGAGCCGCCGGGGCGATGACCGTCATGATGAAGGACGCGCTCAAGCCCAACCTGATGCAGACCCTCGAACAGACCCCTGTGCTGGTGCACGCGGGCCCGTTCGGCAACATCGCGCACGGCAACTCGTCGGTCGTCGCCGACCTGGTCGGCGTCCACGGCGGCGACTATCTCGTCACCGAGGCCGGGTTCGGGGCCGACATGGGGGCCGAGCGATTCTTCAACATCAAGTGTCGGACGTCGGGGCTGGCCCCCGACGCCGCGGTGCTGGTCAGCACGGTTCGGGCGCTCAAGGCGCATTCCGGTCGCTTCAAGATCGTGGCCGGCCGTCCGCTGCCCGACGAGCTTCTTGCCGAGAACGCCGATGACGTGTGGGCCGGGGCCGACAACCTCAAGAAGCAGATCGACAACATCCGGCTGCACGGCGTCTCGCCGGTCGTGGCGATCAATGCCTTCCCGACCGACCACCCCTCCGAACACCAGGCGATCGCCGAGATCGCCGCCGAGATGGGGGCGCGGTCGGCGATCTGCACCCACTTCGCCGACGGTGGCAAGGGTGCCACCGACCTCGCCGAGGCGGTTGCCGAGGCGGCCGACGAGCCCTCGGAGTTCGAGGTGCTCTACCCGGCCGAGATGCCCCTGCGGGACAAGATCGAGACCGTCGCCACGAAGGTGTACGGCGCCGCCGCGGTGGAGTACTCACCGGCCGCGGCGCGCCAGATCGACGCGCACGAGGCCAACGGCTTCGGCAACCTGCCGGTCTGCATCGCGAAGACGCACCTGTCGATCTCGTCGGACCCGACCCTGAAGGGCGCACCGACGGGCTGGACGATGCCGGTCCGCGAGGTGCGGGCCTCGGTGGGGGCGGGCTTCATCTACCCCCTGTGCGGTGAGATGCGCACCATGCCCGGCCTGTCGTCGGCGCCGGCCGCCGAACGCATCGACATCGACGCCGACGGCGAGATCGTGGGTCTGAGCTGAACGGCGCCGCCGGCTGTCGGCGGTGGCCGACGCCACGCGGCACCGTGGGCGGGCGGGACGAGAGAGGGAGACAGTGGGCTACGCGGATCATTCGCTCGGGCGGTTCATGGACGCGGTCGCCGCGCGGCGGCCCGCGCCGGGCGGTGGTGCCGTGGCTGCGATGACCGTGGCCGCCGCGGCCGGGCTGACCGCGATGACCGCCCGCTACTCCGAGCGCTTCGACGGGGCCGGGAGCGTCCTGGAGCGGGCCGAGGAGCTGCGTCGGCGCGTCACCGGGCTGGCGGACGCGGACGCGCGGGCCTACGCCGAGGTGTTGGCGGCGTTCCAGGCCCGCCACGAGGACGATGACGACGGGGCGCGTGTCCGCGCCGCGCTCCAGAGCGCGACCGAGATTCCGCTGGCGGTCGTCGACTGTGCCCGACAGGTGGCGGTCCTCGCGGCGCCCCTGGTGACCGCCGGCAACCCCAACCTGCGCGGTGACGCCCTCACCGCCGTGTTCCTGGCCGAGGCTGCTGCCGTGAGCGCCGCCCAGCTGGTGCGGATCAACACCCGGTTGGGGGACCTCGACGACGAACCCGTGCAGACGGCCGACATCTGGTGTGCGGAGGCGCGCAACGCCGCCCGACGCGTGGGGTCCCGATCATGAGCGCCGGCGCCGGACTTGCGGCGCTCACGGCCCGGCGCCGTGGCGCATCCCCGCGGGGCACGCGGCGCATGCGGGTGCTGTGCACCGAGGTCGGCAGCCCGCAGCTGGTCGTGCCCGCGGTCCACGTCGTCGGGACGAACGGCAAGACGAGCGTCGCGCGGATCGTCACCTCGCTGCTCGTGGCGCTCGGCGTGAGGGGCGGCGAGACGACCTCGCCCCACCTCCAGGATGTCCGCGAACGCATCCGCATCGGGGGCTCACCGATCGACCCGGACGCGCTGGATGCCGCCTGTGCGCCGCTCCAACGGGCCCTGACGGCGGTCGACGAGCAGGTCGGCGAACCCGCGACCTTCTTCGAGGCGGTGACCGCGACGGCGCTGCGCGCGTTCGCCGACGCCGGCGTCGACGTGGCCGTGATCGAGGCCGGGATCGGCGGGGCCGGTGACGCGACCGCCGTCGTCCAGGGCCGCGTGACCGTGGTCACCCCGATCGGGCTCGATCATCCCGAGCTCGGCCGCACCCTGCCCGAGGTCGCGTTCGAGAAGGCCAGCGTGGTCGAGCCCGGCGGGATCCTCGTGACCGCGGCACAGGACCCGGCCGCAGCGCACGTCGTCGCTCGGGTGGCCGCGGGGCGGGGTGCGACGCTGTTGCGCGCCGGCCACGACTTCGGCGTGCTCACGCGACGTCCGTCACCGGCCGGCCAGCTGGTCGGCCTGCGTGGCCTCGACGGCCGCGCGATCCGGCTCACCCTGCCGCTGCGCGGAGCCCACCAGGCCGCGAACGCGGCGGTCGCGCTGGCGTCGGTCCAGGCGCTGCTCGGGACGTCGGACCTGGATCCGACCCGGCTGCGGCACGGCTTCGCCTCCGTCCAGGTCCCGGGTCGGGTCGAGATGGTGCGACGCGACGGCGCGGCCGACGTCGTGCTCGACGGTGCCCACGACGTGCCGGCCATGCGGGCGCTGGTGGCGGCGCTCGGCGAGGGCGGCAGCAACCGACGGGTGGTGGTCGTGGTCGGCGTCGGGGGCCGGCGTGATCCGCGGCCGCTGATCGACACGCTGCGCGAGCTGACCGATTCGTTCGTCGTGACCGCCGCCGTGTCGTCGCCCGAGGCCGTGCCGGCGCACGAGCTGGTGGCCAGCGTCCGGGCGCACGGTGCGGAGGCGATCGTCGCTCGCGATCCCGCCGCGGCGATGGACGAGGCGACCCGGCGCGCCGCCGCCGAAGACCTGATCGTCGTCACGGGATCCCTGCACCTCGTGGGCGACGTGCGCAGCGTCCTGGCGGATGCCCGATGAGCAACGGGAGCACACACGGAGCCCTCGCTGGAAGACGCTACGGTGGCCAGATGGCTGAATCGGCACGATCGAACGACAACGTTCCGGTGGTCCAGTCGGTCGACCGGGCCCTGGCCGCGATGGAGATCCTGGCCCGGGAGGGGTGGGCCGGGGTGACCGAGATCGCGCGCGAGCTCGACATCCACAAGTCGACGGTGTTCCGCCTCCTGTCGACGCTGGAGCGGCGAGGGGTCGTCGAGCAGCACAGCGAGACCCAGAAGTACCGCCTCGGCTTCGGCGTGGTCCGGCTCGCGAGCTCGGTGCGGGCCTCGCTCGATCTGGTACGCGCCGCCCGGCCGGTGTGCGACCGGCTGTCGCTCGAGACCGACGAGACCGTCAACATCGCGGTGCTCGAAGGCCACGAGGTCGTCAACATCCATCAGGTCAACCTGTCCACGAGCCGCGTCAGCGTCGACTGGCTCGGCAGCCACACGGCGCTGCACTGCACCTCGAGCGGCAAGGTGTTCCTCGCGTTCCTGTCGACGCGGTTCGTCGACGAGCTGCTCAAGGGCGAGCTGCGTCGGTTCACCCCGTTCACCATCACCGACCGGGTGCTGCTCGACGAGCAGCTGGAGTTGATCCGTCGCGACGGCTACGCGATGACCTTCGAGGAGCTCGAGGACGGTCTGAACGCGGTCGGTGCCCCCATCCGCGGACCGGACGGCGAGGTCGTCGCCAGCGTCTCGGTGTCGGGGCCGTCGTACCGGCTCGAGCGCGGCTCCAAGCTCGAGCAGGCCGCGGAGTTGACGCGTGAGGCGGCCGACGAGATCTCACGTCGCCTGGGCTACCTGGGCAGGTCCCGGTTCAGCGACACCGCGGGAGGTGTCGCGTGACCCCTCGTCGCGGGTGAAGCACCGTGCGGACGCTGCTGATCGACAATCACGACTCCTTCACGTTCAACCTGGCGCAGCTGATCGGTGAGGTGGTCGGCGTCCTCCCGACCGTCGTGACCAACGACGCCGTCGGGTGGGACGAGCTCCCGCTCGACGAGGTCGACGCGATCGTGCTGTCCCCGGGCCCGGGGCGGCCCGAACGGGCGCGTGACGTCGGGCTGTCGCTCGACGCGGCGCGGCGGGCGACGATCCCGGTGCTCGGGGTGTGCCTCGGACACCAGACGATCGCGTACGCGGTCGGAGGCCGGGTCACCCACGCCCCGGCTCCCGTGCACGGCGACGTGCAGTATGTCCATCATCACGGGACCGGCCTGTTCGCCGGCGTGCCGACGCCGTTCCCGGCGGTCCGCTACCACTCCCTGCACGTCACCGACCTGCCGTCGGAGCTCGAGGTGGTCGCCCGCACCGGTGACGGCGTGGTGATGGCGCTGGCGCACCGGACCCGCCCGCTGTGGGGCGTACAGTTCCACCCGGAATCGATCTGCACCGCCCATGGTCAGCGGCTCGTTGCGAACTTCCGTGACGAGGTCGACCGGTGGTGGCAGCACGCGGGTCGGCGCCGCCCGGGCTCGTCGGCCGCTACGGCGCCACGTCGACCGCGTCCACGCGACGGCAGGCTGTTCCGGGCCCACGCCCGGGAGGTCGCGCGCGGCGTCGATGCCGAGGCCGCCTTCGCGGCCCTGTACGCCGACGCGCCCGCAGCCTTCTGGCTCGACAGCGCGTCGGCAGTCGATGGTCGTGGCCGCTGGTCCTACCTCGGGGACGCGGCCGGACCCCACGCCGAGGTGGTGACCTACGACGTGGGCCGGCGGCGGGTCACGGTCGAGACGGGGGCCGACGTCACGACCGCCGACACCGACGTGCTGAGCTTCCTCGATCGCGAGCTCGCCGGGCGCCGGGTCGTCGGGGGCAGCGAGCTCGAGTTCCCGCTGGCCGGGGGCTATGTCGGCTACCTCGGCTACGAGGTCAGGCGCGACACCGGCTCCGACACGGCGCGGCGCAGCACCGAGCCCGACGCCGCCTTCGTGTTCGCCGATCGCTACCTCGTGGTCGATCACCTCCGAGACGTGGTCTGGGCCGTGGCGCTCAGCCGCGACGGCACCCGGGCAGCCGCCGAGGCCTGGCTCGACGAGGTCGCGACGACCCTTTCCCGGGTCGGTCCCGCGGTCGGCGAACGGTCCGTGCCCCGACGCGCACCCGATCCAGGGACGCTGCCGGTCCGGTGGCGCCACGGCCCGGAGCGCTACCTCGATCTCATCCGCGCCTGTCAGCACGACATCCGCAACGGCGAGTCCTACGAGCTGTGCCTGACCGACGCGGCCGAGGTGGACGTCGACATCGATCCATTGTCGGTGTATCGCGAGCTGCGCCGGGTCAACCCGGCGCCCTATGCCGCGCTGCTGCGCGTCGGCGCGACGAGCGTGCTGAGCTCGTCGCCGGAGCGGTTCCTGCGGATCGGCTCGGACGGTGCGGTGGAGGCACGCCCGATCAAGGGGACGCGGCCGCGCGCCGAGGACGCGCGCTGCGACGTCGCCCTGTACGACGATCTGGCGACCAGCCCCAAGGACCGGGCCGAGAACCTGATGATCGTCGATCTGCTCCGCAACGACCTCGGTGCGGTGTGTGAGCTCGGCAGCGTGACGGTTCCCGCCCTGTTCGAGGTCGAGTCGTACGCGACGGTCCACCAGCTCGTCAGCACAGTCCGCGGTCGGCTGCGCTCCGACACCACCGCCGTCGACTGCGTCCGGGCGGCGTTCCCGGGCGGGTCCATGACCGGCGCGCCGAAGCAGCGCTCGATGGAGATCCTCGACCGGCTCGAGGCCGGACCGAGAGGCGTGTACTCGGGTGGCCTCGGCTTCTTCAGCCTCACCGGCGACGTCGACCTCAGCATCGTGATCCGCACGCTCGTCGTCGAGCCCGGGCGCGTCCGCTTCGGGGTGGGTGGGGCCATCCTGGCCGTGTCCGACCCCGACGAGGAGGTGGCCGAGGTCGCAACCAAGGCCAGGCCGCTGCTGGCGGCGCTGGCGCGCGCCGCCGGAGTGTCATCCGGCGACGACCTCGCGGCGGCGCCACGGTCGCACGTGAGCTGAGGCCCGCACCGGCACGGCGGATGTCTCGACATCGAGATGCCTTGCCGGGCGCGTACCCTGCCGAGGATGTCCGCGTCTCCCACCACGGTCCGCGACCCGTCCCGCGACGGGCTGATGCGTCGTGGGGCGGCCGTGATCTGGCGCGCGTTGCGGTCGGCTCCCAAGCCCTTCGGGGTCGGGATCGCCGGCTCGGCGGTGTATGCCGGCATGACCGTGGCGTCGTCGCTCGTGCTGCGCTGGGTCACCGACGAGCTGTTGTGGCCCACGTTCGAGTCGGGAGAGATCGACCGTGGGCTCATGCTCCTGGCGGTCGTGGTGATCGTCGCCGTCGGCGTGCTCAAGGCCGCCGGCGTGGTCGGCCGCCGGCTCGGCGCCTACATCGCCCAGTTCTCGCTCCAGGCGATGTACCGCCGCAAGGTCAGCCGCCGGTATCTGGAGCTGCCGATCGCGTGGCATCGCCGTCACCCGACCGGGGAGCTGTTGTCCAATGCGAATGCGGACGTGGAGTCGGCGTTCTTCGTGGCCGCTCCGCTGCCGATGGCGATCGGCGCGTCCCTGCTGCTCGTCATGACGGCGGGGCTGCTGGTGGTCACCGACCCGTTCCTGGCGGCGATCGGGTTCTCTGTCGGTCCCCTGCTCGGGCTCGCGAACTGGTACTACCAGCGGCGCATGCGCTACGCGGCCACGGTCGCCCAGCAGGCCCGGGCCGATGTGTCCGAGGTGGCCCACGAATCCTTCGACGCGGCGCTCGTCGTCAAGACGATGGGGCGCGAGGCGGCCGAGACCGCCCGGTTCCGCGCCATCTCCGAGGACCTGCGCGACAAGCTCATCCGGGTCGGCCGGCTGCGCGCCTTCTTCGACCCCGTCATCGAGGCCCTGCCGAACGTCGGCATCCTGCTGGTGCTGCTCATCGGGGTCCTCCGCGTCCGCGACGGCGCGCTGACCGCCGGCGACCTGGTGCTGTTCGCGTACCTGTTCCGGCTCGTGGCCCTCCCGATCCGGGTGTTCGGGTGGCTGCTGGGGGAGCTGCCGCGGGCGGTCGTCGGTTGGGACCGCGTGGAACGAGTGCTCGAGGCGTCCGGCCAGATGAGCTACGGGCGCTCCCGTCCGGACGGCGGTGGTGGCGCCCCCGCCCACCTCGACGACGTCGTCTACCACCACCCCGCCGGGACCCGCGACGACCTGTCCGCGGGGCCGCAGCGCGAGGACACGAGCTCGACGCGCGGCGTCGAGGGCATCACCTTCGACGTCGAGGCCGGCCGCACCGTCGCCGTGGTCGGCGCGACCGGGTCGGGCAAGTCCACGGTCGCGTCGCTGCTGGTTCGCCTGTACGACCCCGACGCCGGGACGATCCGGTTCGACGGTCACGACCTGAGGCAGCTCGATCGCGACGAGCTGTCCGCACAGGTCGCGCTGGTGTTCCAGGAGGCGTTCCTGTTCGACGACACGGTCCGCGACAACATCGCGCTCGGCGGCCCGTTCAGCGACGACGAGGTCGTGGCGGCCGCCCGGCTCGCCCAGGCGCACGGGTTCATCACCGACCTGCCCCACGGCTACGACACCCATGTCGGTGAACGCGGGGCGACGCTGTCGGGCGGCCAACGGCAGCGCATCGCCCTCGCCCGCGCCCTGGTGCGCCGGCCGCGACTGCTGGTGCTCGACGACGCCACCTCGGCGGTGGACCCGTCGGTCGAGGCCGACATCCTGCGAGGGCTGGCCGAGGCCGACCTGCCGACGACGGTGGTCGTGGTCGCCTACCGGCGCAGCTCGATCGAGCTGGCCGACGACATCGTGTTCGTCCAGGGCGGCCGGGTCGCCGCTCGCGGCCGCCACGAGGACCTGCTTCGCGACGTGGCGGCCTACGAGCGGCTCGTGACGGCCTATGAGCGCCGCGCGGCCTCAGAGGACGACGGTGCCTTCGGCGGCTGGGACGGATCCGTCGCCCCATGAGCCCGACCACCGCTCCGGCCGACGCACGCGCACGTCCGCGTGAAGGCGCCCTCCGGACCGTCGTGCGCGGCATCCGGCTCAGCCCCGAGCTCCGGGTGGGCCTGCCCGCGACGCTGTTGCTCGCCCTGATCGCGACCGCCGGACGGGCGATCGTCCCGGTGGCCGTGCAGCGGACCATGGACGACGGCCTCGGCGGCGCGGTCGGAGGGATCGACCTGGCCGTCACGGGCCGGATCGTGGCGTTCGCCGGCGTCGCGGTGCTGGTGACCGCCCTGGCGAGCGGATGGATGAACTACCGGCTCGCCGCCGTGGTCGAGAACGCCCTGTCGAGCCTGCGCGTCCAGGCATTCCGCCACATCCACGACCTGTCGATGCTGCACCAGGCCACCCAGCAGCGCGGGTCGCTGGTGTCCCGGGTGACCTCGGATGTCGACGAGATCAGCCGCTTCATGCAGTGGGCCGGGCTCAACCTCATCACCTCGGTCGGGCAGCTCACCGTCGCCACCGTCGTGATGTTCGCCTACTCGTGGCGCCTGACGCTGGTCGTGCTGGCCGTGTTCGTCCCGTTCGTGCTGCTCGCGCGGTGGTTCCAGAAGCGACTGACCGTGGCGTATCTGATCGTCCGGGAGCGGGTCGGGCGACTGCTCGGGGTCCTGGCCGAGACCGTGGTCGGCGCGCCCGTCGTGCGGGCGTACGGGATCGAGCCGCGGACCCAGTCCCGGCTCGACACCGCCATCGAGGAGCATCGTCGTGCCGCGGTCAGGGCCGGCAGCCTGTCGTCGGGCTTCTCGGGCGCGGGCGAGGTGTTCGGTGCCCTGGCGACCGCCGTGGCCGTGGTCGCCGGCGTGTTCCTCGGCGTGGACGGCCAGGTCACCCCCGGGGTCGTGCTCGCGTTCCTGTTCCTGATCACGCTGTTCATCGAGCCGGTCCTGATCGCCACGGAGGTGATCAACGAGGGCCAGACCGCGGTTGCCGGCTGGCGGCGTGTGCTCGACGTGCTCGACCTCGAGCCCGACGTCGCCGACCCGGGGGACGACGGCGAGGTCCTGCCGGCCGGACCGCTCGGCGTCCGGTTCGAGCACGTCTCGTTCCGCTATCCCCTCGCCGGAGAGAGTGCGGCCGACGCGAGCGGGCCGTTCGTGCTCCACGACGTCGACGTCGCGATCGAACCCCGGACGCGGGTCGCCGTCGTCGGCGAGACCGGGTCGGGCAAGACCACGTTCGCGAAGCTCTTGACCCGGCTCATGGACCCGACCGAGGGCCGGGTGTCGATCGGTGGGGTGCCCGTCGACCGGGTCCGGTTCTCGTCGCTGCGGCAGCGCGTCGTCATGGTGCCGCAGGAGGGGACGCTGTTCGATGGCACGATCGCCGACAACGTCCGGCAGGGCGCGCCGGACGCCAGCGACGACGATCTCGACCTCGCCTTCCTCGAGCTCGGCCTCGCCGACTGGGTCGCCGAGCTGCCCAACCACGTCGCCACCCGGGTCGGCGAGCGCGGCAACGCGCTCTCGGCCGGGGAGCGGCAGCTGGTCGCCCTGGCACGGGCCTACGTCGCCAACCCCGACCTGCTGGTGCTCGACGAGGCGACCTCCGCGGTGGATCCCGCCACCGAGGTCCGGATCCAGCGGGCGCTGCTCGGGCTGACCCGCGGGCGCACCACGGTGACGATCGCCCATCGGCTGTCCACGGCCGAGGCCGCCGACGAGGTGCTGGTCTTCGACCAGGGTCGGCTGGTCGAGCGGGGCAGCCACGATGAGCTCGTCGGCACCGGGGGCGTCTACGGAGGGCTGCATCTGAGCTGGCGGACCGGTGTCGGCTCGACCCGCTGAGAGGCGCCGGCAGAGAACCGTGGGGCCGCCGTCTACCCTCGGGACGGGACCATCTGACGAAGGCCACGACGACATGACGACGCGCGAGGTCGAGCCGTCCTGGGGAACGCTGCCGATCCCCGAGCCGGAGCGGACGATCCCGCCGACGCCGCGAGGCGAGCTCGACGAAGCACTCGAAACGCTGACCGATCGTGCTGCCGTCTGGACCTCGGTCAGCATCGACCATCGGCTCGACATCATCCGCGACCTGATCGACGACACCCTGGCCGCCGCGCCGGCGTGGTGCACACGGGCGGCCCAGGCCAAGGGCATCCGTCGCGATTCGCCGCTGATGGGGGAGGACTGGTTCACCGGTCCCGTGCTGGTCCTGCGCTACCTGACGCTCCTGCAGCAAACCCTCGAGGACATCGGTCGGACCGGCCGGCCCCAGCCGCCGTCGCTCGACGTGCGACCGGACGGGCGGGTCGTCGCCGGTGTGTTCCCGACCGACCGCTACGACCAGCTGCTGTTCCCGGGTTTCACGGCGCACACGCGGTTCCGGGCCGAGGTCACGCTCGAGCGTGCGACGGCCGAGATGGGACGGATCTACCGGGCCGGCCACCAACCGGAGCCGGGCGTGTCCCTGGTGCTCGGCGCCGGCAACGTCTCGGCGATCGGGCCCACCGACGCGTTGCACCAGCTGTTCGCGTGTGACCGGACCGTCATCCTCAAGCTCAACCCGGTGAACGAGCACCTCGGCCCGCACATCGCTGAGGCCCTCCAGGCGCTCATCCGCGAGGGCTATCTGCGCATCGCCTACGGCGGCGCCGAGGTCGGCGGCTACCTCGCCGATCACGACGCAGTGGATGCGATCCATGTCACCGGGACGGACAAGACCTACGACGCCATCGCCTTCGGGGCCGGCGACGAGGGCGCGCGGCGCAAGGCGGCCGGACAGCGGCGCAGCGCCAGGGAGCTGACCGCCGAGCTCGGCAACGTCACCCCCGTGATCGTCGTCCCGGGACCGTGGAGCGAGTCGGATCTCGCCTTCCAGGGCGACAACCTCGCGTCCATGGTGGTGCACAACGGCGGGTTCAACTGCATCGCCGGTCAGGTCATCGTGCAGCACCGGGCGTGGGCCAAGCGCACGCGTCTCCTCGACGCGCTGCGCGACTCGCTGCGCCGCACGGAACCGCGCGCCGCCTATTACCCGGGTGCGCGTGACCGCTGGGAGCGCTTCGTCCAGACCCACCGAACCGCGGAGTGGTTCGGCGAGGAGGTCGACGACCGGGTCGCGTTCACGCTCATCCCCGACCTCGACCCGAGCGTCGGGGACGACATCGTGTTCCGGACCGAGGCATTCTGCGGGGTCGTGGGCGAGGTCGGGCTCGACGCACCCCCCACCGTGCCCGACTACGTCGACCAGGCCGTGGCCTTCTGCAACGACTCCCTGTGGGGCAGGTTGAGCGCCACGATCCTGGTCCATCCCCGCTCGCTCAGGGATCCGGAGATCGCGGCGGCGGTCGAGCGGGCGATCGACGACCTGCGCTACGGCACGGTCGTCGTCAACCACTTCGCGGGACTCGCCTACGGGATCGCGTCGACGCCATGGGGTGGCCACCCGGGGACCGACGCGGACGACACCGAGTCCGGTCACGGGTTCGTCCACAACCCCTACCTGCTCGAAGGCGTCGAGAAGTCCGTGCTGCGGGGCCCGTTCCGCCCCCCGGTCACGCCCGTGTGGTTCCACACCCACCGCACGCTCGCCGAGCTCGGCCCCACCTTCGCGCGCTTCACCGCCACCAAGGACCCGAGGCTCCTGCCGAGCCTCGCCTGGAGCGCGGTCCGGGCCTGACCGGGTCGACGGCCTGTGCGCACGCCGGTTGACCGGCAGCGCGCGCCGGCGGTACCTTCTCCCGATGCGCGGTGCGCCCCCGGGCGCTGCCGCGACCACGCTTCCCGCCACCTTTCCCGAGCCCGTCGTTGTTCCGGCGCCACCGCCGGGTCACCGCACCACGCGCCGTTGCGAGGCGCCGGACGGCGCTCGCGGGACGGTCCGGCCGGACGACCATGAGGAGACCCCACCGTGTACGCGGTCATCGCCACGGGCGGCAAGCAGTACCGGGTCGAGCCCGGCCAGGAGATCGTCGTCGAGAAGCTCGGCGGCGACGTGGGCGAGCGCCTCGAGCTGCCTGCGGTCATGGTGGTCGATGGTGACGACGTCACCGCCGGAAAGGACGTCAGCGACCGCGTGGTCAAGGCCACGATCCTGGGCCACGACAAGGGC
>CAZSQF010000052.1:0-14379 GCA_964608935.1 uncultured Actinomycetota bacterium
GGTTCCCGAACCTGCTCGTCAACGGCACATCCGGGATCGCGGTCGGGATGGCGACCAACATCCCGCCCCACAACCTCGGCGAGGTGATCGACGCGTGCCTGCACGTCATCGCGCAGCCGGACGCGTCGCTCGACGACCTCATGCGCCACATCCCGGCCCCCGACTTCCCCACCGGCGCACGGATCGTGCACGGGGATGGCATCCGGGCCGCCTACGACACCGGCCGCGGCGCCATCACCGTCGAGGCCGTCGCCACGACCGAGATGCGGACCGGCAACCTGCCCCGGATCGTGATCACTGAGATCCCCTATCAGGTGAACAAGGCCGCGCTCCTCGAACGGATCGCCGGTCTGGTGGCCGACCGCAAGCTCGACGCGATCCGGGACCTGCGCGACGAGTCGTCCCGTGACGGCATGCGGATCGTGATCGAGCTCAAGCGTGGCGAGGACCCGGCGGCGGTGCTGAGCAGGCTGTACCAGGCCACCGACCTGCGCACGAACTTCAACGTCAACGTCGTGGCGCTGGTCGAGGGGGCACCACGCACGATCGGGCTGGTCGAAGCGCTGCGGCACTACCTCGCCCACCAACGCCGGGTGCTGACCCGCCGTACCGAGCACCGCCTCGCGCGTGCCAGCGCCCGACGGCACATCGTCGAGGGTCTGCTGAGCGCACTCGACCGTCTCGACGAGGTCATCGCCCTGATCCGCGGCAGCGAGTCGGCAGGGGTGGCAAAGCACGCACTCATGGAGCGCCTCGGCCTGTCCGAGGAGCAGGCGCAGGCCGTCCTCGACATGCAGCTGCGCCGCCTGGCGGCACTCGAACGCGCCGCCCTCGAGGACGAATACCAGGAGCTGTCCGACCGCATCGACCGGCTCGAGGCGATCCTCGCCGACCCAGCGGTGCTGGACCGCCTGCTCACCGACGAGCTACAGGAGATCCGGCGGCTGCACGCGACACCGCGTCGGTCCCGGGTCGTCTCCCAGGGCATCACCGCCGAGGACGTGCTCGCCGGCGGGTCGCAGGCCGGATTCGAGGCACAGGACGTCACCGTGCTCGTCACCCGGGGCGGCTACCTCAAGCCGCTCGCACGGCGACGCACGACCCCGTCGCACAAGCATCCCCACGATCCGCTCGTCGCGGCGGTACGGGCCACGACCGATGACACGCTGCTGCTCGTCGACGAAGCCGGCACCGGTCACCGCATCGGCGTCGGGGACGTGCCGGTGGCCCGGGCCAACCAGCGCGGCACGCACGCCGGCGGGCTCCTCGGCGGCGGGCCCGACGTGCCACTCGCGGGTGCCGTGCCGCTCGTCGACGACCCGTCGATCACCCTCGTGACCGTGGCGGCATCGGGCCAGATCAAGCGGACGGCGGTCACCGAGTTCGTCGAAGCGCGCCAACGCTCGCTCCAGGCGGCCCGCGTCCGCGACGGCGACCGGCTCGTGGGCGTCGCCCTGTGCCGGGACGACGACACCCTGCTGGTGGCCCACGACCAGGGACTCGTGATCCGCTTCCCCGCCGCGGACGTGCGCCCGATGGGTCGCTCGGCGGCCGGCGTGGCCGCCATGAAGCTCCCGAACGCGGCCAGGGTCGTGTCGCTGTCGGTGGCGCCGGCGGGCCGCGACGACGTCGAGGTGCTCACGGTCACCGGCGACGGCACGGCCAAGCGCAGCCCCCTCGCCGACTATCCGGTGAAGGGGCGTGGCGGCAAGGGGCTGGTGGCCGGCGCCGACACGCTGGTCTGGTGCGGCGTCGCGACCGACCTCCATCTCGGCGGCGAGTCGCCGGCCGTGCTCCGGGCGGTCGACCTGGTCGAGGCCAAGCGTGCCCATCGCGGGCGGGCGCTCGAGGCCACGCCGGCGCCGCCGGCGGTCGCCGAGATCGAGGGCCCACGCGGTCCCTGACCGTTCGGCCCGGTGTCCGGGCGCCGGGCCGACCGAACGGGCGGGGCCACCTCCTCGGGACGACGACGCCAGGCTCGTATCCTGACCGCCGACGCGGTCCGGCAGCGCACCGCGATGGCATGCCGAGGAGGCCTCGTGCCCGTCAAGACGAAGCTCCAGCGCCGCACCGGTGAGCTCGCGGCCGAAGCGGGGCGCGTCACCGGCCGCGTCCGCTGGTTCAGCGAGGAGAAGGGCTACGGGTTCATCGCTCCCGACGACGGCGGCGAGGACGTGTTCGTGCGCTACCCCTCCATCGACGGTAACGGCTTCCGTGCCCTGTCAGGCGGGCAGCGTGTGTCGTACGACGCCAGCGACGACGGTCGCGGCCCCCGGGCGCTCCACGTTCGGTCGTTGTGACCTCATCGTTGCTCCGGTGACGGATCGTCGAGCGGCACGCTGCCATCCGTGCGATGGAGCTCCTCGTGCACGGTGAGCAGCTGGTCCTCCCACGACGCTGCCGTTCGATCCACGACGTCCAGTCCGGCCAGGTGGCGGGTCCGTGGCCCGCCGGCCCGGTCGAAGGACCGGGCGTGGGCGATGGCCGCCGCGGCCTCGCCGTCGATGCGCCCGTGCTGGGCCAGGTGCTCGTCCCAGTCGGGCACCGTGAACATCTCCGTCACCAGCTGCGGCCGGCTCGCGTCCCGGAACAGCGACCACCGGGTCGCCCCGGTGCGGAAGCGCTGCCGACGCAGCTCGCGCATCGCATCGAGGAACGGCGTCAGCTCGTCGGGATCGACCTCCCACGTCGTGGCGATCACGATCGGGGTCCCGCCCACCGCCTGGGCGTGCGTCGGCACGACCCAGTCGTCCGGAGCGGGCGTCGGCTCGTCCAGCTCCCCGAGCACCGGGAGGTCGAGCCGCAGCAGCACCAGCCCGAGCGCAACGGTCGCGCCGGTCATGATCGCAACCGAGACGCCGGACCCGACGACCTCGGCCACCGCCCCCGCCACGAAGGCCCCGATCGGCTGGAGCCCGATGGCCAGCAGGTAGAGCGACACGACCCGGCCGCGCACCCAGCCGGGGGCCAGCAGCTGGATGCTCGCGTTCAACGTCGTCAGCGTCCACACCCACGCCAGCCCGGCGACGGTGAGGGCGGCACCCGCCACGACCGGGTGAGGCGCGAGGCCGAAGGCCACACCCCCCACGCCGAACATCACGACCGAGCCCGGCAGCAGGCGGTGGCCGAGCCGGACCCGCCCCCGCTCCCGGCTGAAGGCACCCACCAGGGCGCCGGCGCCGAACAGGCCGTACAGGACCCCGAACCCGGTGGCGCCGAGCTCGAGGTCGTCGGACACGACGCTCGGCAGCAGCGCCTGGACGCTGGCGGCCGTCAGCGCGAACGCCGAGGTCACCGCGAGCAGCCGCCGGATGGGTCGCGTGAACCGCGCATAGCGCATGCCCGCCGCGGCCGACCGCAGCAGCGGCGGGCGCCGGATGTCCTCGGTCGTCGACCGGGGGAACGCCAGGAGCACGCCGACCAGCCCGAGGTACGACGCCGCGTTGGCGCCGAAGGCGACGCTGGCCAGCCCGGTCCCCACCAGCGCACCACCGATCGCCGGCCCGACGGCCCGGGCAACGTTGAACGCGGCGGAGTTGAGCGTGATTGCCTGTGCGAGCAACGGCCGGGGCACGAGGTCGGGCACCAGGGTCTGGAACGACGGCAGCCCGATCGCGTTGCCGATCCCGAGCGCGAAGGTCAGCGCCAACAGGACGGTGGGGGTGATCAGGTCCATCGCGGTCAGCACCGCCATGGCCGCGACCGGCACGGCGCTGGCGAGCTGCCCGACGAGCAGGAGCGTGCGCCGGTCCATGACCTCCGACAGCACGCCGGCGGGGATCGTCAGCAGCAGCCGCGGCAGGAGCAGCGCGGTGGTCACGAGGCTGACCATCAGCGGCGAGCCCGTGAGCTCGTTCATCAGCCATGGTGCCGCCGTCAGCTGGAGGAACGTGCCGACGTGGCTGACCACCGCGGCGGACCAGATGCGCCGGTAGGGACCGACCCGCAGCGGGGCCAGGGCGGGCACCGCACCGCCGCCGCTCACGCCCCGTCTCCAGAGGGCGGCGCCAGCACCGGCAGCTCCTGGTCGATCTCGACCACGGGAGCGAACAGGTCACCGACCCGGGTGACCCGCCGCACGACGTCGTCGAGCTCGAACGCGAACGCGTCCGGGTCGCCGGCGTCGTGCAGATCGGACACCTCGTCCCATGCAAGGGGTGTCGACACGGTCGGACGCGATCGGGCCCGCGGTGAATAGACGCCGATCGTGGTCTTGATCGGATGGTTCTGCGTCCAGTCGATCAGCACGCGGCCGACGCGCTCCGCGCGGGTCTGGACGCTCACCACGAGGTCGGGTTCGGCGCGCTCGAGCAGCTGGGCGACGGCGTGCGCGAAGTCCCGTGCCTGCTGGGAGGTCGTGGCCCCACCGGCCGGCACGTACACCTGCAGCCCCTTGGCGCCCGACGTCTTGACGCAGGCGACGAGGTCGAGCCGCTCGAACAGCTCCCGGAGTCGCAGCGCAACGGTGGCGCAGGACACGACGTCGGCCGGGGCTCCGGGGTCGAGGTCGAAGACGACGGCGGTCGGCCGCAGCGGATCGGGCGACCGTCCCATCGGGACGTGCAGCTCGAGCGCAGCGAGGTTGGCGGCCCAGACCAGCGCGGCGACCTCGCTGAGCTCGCAGTGCTCGAGCATCTCGGTGGTGTCCGCGTCCCCGTCCGCCCGCTTCGGCAGCGCGACGGTCGGCACCCAGTCGGGACGGTGGTCGGGACAGCGCTTCTCGAAGAAGCCGTCGTGGTCGACCCCGTCCGGGTAGCGCTTGAAGGTCACCGGTCGCCCGACCAGGTGCGGCAGCACCACCTCGGCCACACCCACGTAGTAGCGGATGAGCTCGGCCTTGGTCGTGCCGGCGCTCGGATACAGCACCTTGTCGAGGTTGGTCACCGCGAGGGTGCGACCGGCGATCCGGACGCTGGTGCGTTCGTCCACCGCGGCGTCGCGTCCTCCCCGCCGCCGTTCAGGCGGACTCGGCGTCACTGTCGGTCGTGGCCTTCCCCTTCGCCGTCGCCAGGCTCGCCTCGAGCGCGGCGACGAGGTCGACGACGTCGCCGGTCTCGCGCTCCTCCTCGGGCACCGTGACGATCTCCTCGCCCTCCGCCCTGCGCTCGATGAGGTCGAGGACGCGCAGGCGGTGCTCGTCCTCGTAGCGCTCCGGGTCCCAGTCGACCGTCATGGACTCGACCAACGAGCTCGCCATCTCGAGCTCGCGGTCCGACAGCTCGATGTCCTCCCCGGGCAGCGGGTCGAGGCGCTCCGTGTCGAGCACCTCGTCGGCGTAGAGCAGGGTCGAGACCGCGATGGCCGGCCCGACGGGACGGATGACCGCGAGGTACTGCTTGGTGCGCAGCGTGAACCGGGCGACGCCGGCCTTCCCGGTCGACTCCATTGCGCGGCGCAGCAGCTCGTAGGGCTTGGCGGCGGTCTCCGTCGGCACGAGGTAGTAGGACGCGTCGAACTGGAGCGGGTCGATCTCCGACAGCTCGACGAAGTCCTCGATCTCGATCATGCGGGTCCGGTCGGGGTCCAACGCCCGCAGCTCGTCGGGCTCGAGCACGACGTAGCGGTCCGGGGCGATCTCGTAGCCCTTGACGATGTCGTCGGCGTCGACCTCCTCGCCGTCGGCCGCCGCAACCTTGCGATGCCGGATGCGCGAGTGGTCGCCCCGGCGGATCTCCCGGAACCGGACGTTCTTGCGGTCGACCGCCGTGACCAGCTTCACGGGGATGTTCACCAGCCCGAAGCTGATGGCCCCGTTCCAGATGGCTCGCGGCACCGTGTTCCCCTCCGGCGTGCACGGGCACCGGGCCCGGCCCGGCCCGGCCGGGTCACGGTACCCGCGGGTCGCGGCGCACGTCGCCGAGGTGGCGTCTAGGGAGCGACGCGGCGCTGGGGCAGCGGATGGCCGAGCAGCGTGAGGACGTCGGCGAGGTCGTCCTCGTCGATCTCGGCATCGGCCCGGACCGCTGCGGCGAGGACGGCTGCGAGCTCGGGCCGCTCGGGATCGGCGGCCTCCGTGCCGACCAGCAGCTGCCCGGCCGCCACCGCGGTGGGGTCGTACTCCTCTGCCCGCGCGAGCAGCGACAGGCGCTTGCCCAGGGTGTCGCCGAGCAGCGGCGGCGCGAGGTGTGGCCCGCGGCCGGTGGCACACCCCGATGCCCGGAGCTGGGCGACCTCCGCCTCGCTGGTGATGCCGTTGGCGGCTGGCTCGAGGCCGAGCCGGTCGATCACCGCGAGCGCCGCACCGACCACGGCCGGCAGCCTGCTACCGGAGCCGACGACGTACGTCGACGCGAGCTCGACCGTGGCATGTGGCAGAGCGGCCAGGGTGCTGAGGGCCACCGCCCCGGTACCGAACCGGGCCACCATGGTCCCGACCCCGATCTCGGCGAGGTCGCGCAGGTTGCGCACGGCCAGCTCCCCTCCGCGCTCCAGCCCGGTGTCGGTGACGGCGAGGACGAGCCGGTCACACCGCAGGCCGGTCCGGCGCAGGACGCGGATGACGTCCTCCTCCAGGTCGGGATGCGCCAGGTGGCGGTCCGACACGTGCACGGTCACGGGCACGTCGAGGAGCCCGTCCGACCGCAGCGACGCGAGGTTCGAGCACGCGCGCTCGAGCACGTGGACGTCCACCTGGCCGGTCAAGCCCGCCTCGGCCGCGATCGGCAGGAAGGAGCGCGGCGTCAGCAGGCCGAGCTCGGGATGGCGCCATCGGACCAGGGCGACCAGCCCGACCACGCGGCCGTCGCGCAGGTCCACCCGGGGCTGATAGGCGAGCTGGATCTGGTCGGTCGTGGCGAGCGCGGCCTCGAGCTGGTGTCCGAGCGTGAGCCGAAGGCGACTGCGCGCCGTCGTCGTGGTGGTGTACCACCTGACCGCGCCGCGGCGTCCCTCCTTCACCTCGTACATCGCGGCATCGGCGTGGCGGATCAGCTCGTCACGGGTCGTCCCGTCGCGCGGCCACAGCGCGAGCCCGACGCTGGCCCCGATCCGGTACTGGTGATCATCGACCTCGATCGGTCGCTCGAGGGCCACGAGCAGCTTGGTCGCGACCCGTTCGGCGTCCATGGGGTCCTCGACCCCCGGCAACAGCACGAGGAACTCGTCACCGGATTTCCGAGCGACCGTGTCCTGTTCCCGCAGGGCGCCCCGCAGGCGCAACGCGACCATCCGGAGCACCGCGTCGCCGGCCTCGTGCCCGTCGCGGTCGTTCACGCGCTTGAACCCGTCGAGGTCGACGAACGCGACCGCGAGCCCGGTGCCGGTCCGTCGCGCCCGAGCCATGGCCTGCTCGAGCCGGTCCTCGAACAGCGGCTCGCTCGGCAGGCTCGTCAGTGCGTCGTGGCGTGCTCGCCATGCCCGCCTGCCGTGGTCGTGGACGAGCTGGAGCAGGTGCAACACCGCAACGAGCCCGAGGACCCCGCCGGTCACGAGCACGGGGACGAGGTGGTCGCTCCCGCGCAGCAGCAGATGCCCGGCCACGACCGTCGGGCCGGCGAGGACACCGGCGACCACGAGCGCGATGCGCCCGGAGTCGAGCACGTCCTCGGCCAGTGCGACGGCCGGAGGCTCGTGGTTGAGCTCGTGCGACAGCAGCGCGGCTCCCCACCCGACGAACGACGCCGCGGCCAGCGCGGCCGCCAGGGCACCGAGGTCGACCGGTGAGGTGAGCGCGACCACCTCCGCGACCCGGGCGGCGACCAGCCCGATCACCGCCACGGTGAGGCGGCGCTCGGCCGCTGTCACCCCGTCGGGCTCGCGGCGCAGCAGCAGGAGCAGCCCGGACAGCGCCGCCATCTCGGCCGCGAGCGCAACCAGGTGCCTGCCGGCGCTCGGGTCCGCTCCAACGGCCAGCGCGGCTCCGACCGCGTAGGCCACCAGGACCCCCGCGAGCCCGGCCTCGATCAGGAGGCTGCGACTGCGTGCGAGGTCGCGGGACCGCACGGCTGTGGTCATGCCGATCAGGAGCGCCAGGCCGACGCCCGCCCCCAGCGACGGCCGCACGCCGTCGGGCAGCGCCGGGATCCACGCCGCAACCGCCGGCCCCATGGCGACGGCGATGACCCACCACCCACGCCACCACCGCGACCGGCGTGGCGGGGGTCGGCGCACGACGCGGAGGGCCACCAGGAGCACCACGACGGTGCCGACGGCCGGCACGACGACGGTCTGGACGAACGCCGCGACCGCCGCTGCGACGGCCATGGCGCCGATGAGGTACGACCTCGTCACCTGCTGCCCCTTCGCGCGGCCGCGCCCACCGTGCCGATCGGGCGTGGGCGGGATCCCCGGATGGCCGAAACGCGCGATGCGGCACTCCCCCACGCAACGCACTTATTCAACCACGTTGCGTCAGATCGTAGGTGCCGGCGGTCCGTCGCGGGAAGGTGCTCGGTCGATCGCGCGGTTGCCGCACGTGATCAAGCGTTCCACGCTCATCCGGTGTCGTGGGCGCCCGGCCGCCGTGGACCGGCGCACCGGACCGGCCGGCGGGTCGCAGCCGCCCCGTAGGCTGCCGACCCGTCCACGCCGTCCCGGAGGAGCGCTCCGCGTGTCCGACGCGCAACCGCCCGACGATCCGGCCGTGGTCGGCCGCGTCATCGGCACCGACGACGCGACGCCGCTGGAGTTCTGGGTCGGCGTCGCGCCCGAGCGCTACCTCCAGCTCGACGACGTCGTCGCGCTGGAGCGCACCCCGCCCGGACACGGCCCGGTGCGGATCTACGGCATCGTCTCGCAGGTTCGTGCCCGCCACGAAGGAGCTCGCTTCGACTCCGACGTGTTCCTGATCGAGGACGGCGTGCTCCCGGCCGAGGTCGCCGAGGCGGCGCAGGTGCTCGCGACGCGGTTCGAGCCCGAGGTCTTCGTCCCTCCGCTCCCGGGCCAGGCGGTCCGCCGCGCCTTCGGGGACGACCGCGACGAGGCACTGTTCTTCGACCGGATGGCCCGGCGCCTGCCGGCCGGCCTGAGCCGGGACGGCCAGCCGGTGTACATCGATCTCGATTTCGTCGACGGGTCCCGCGGCGCGCACGTCAACATCTCCGGCGTGTCGGGAGTGGCGACCAAGACCACGTATGCGACGTTCCTGCTGCACAGCCTGTTCACGTCCGGGGTGCTCGGCTCGGCGCACAACGCGAAGGCGCTGGTGTTCAACGTCAAGGGTGAGGACCTGCTCTTCCTCGACCACGACAACGCCGAGCTCGCCGACGACCAGCGCGACCGCTACGCGACGATCGGGCTGCCCGCCACGGCCTTCCGATCGGTCGAGCTGTGGGCGCCGCCACGACGGGGCGCGGCGTCGGCGGCGCCGGACACGGGGACGCGCAGCGAGGGCATCACCTCGTTCGCCTGGTCGCTCGAGGAGTTCTGCCGGGACGGGCTGCTGCCGTTCCTGTTCACCGACGCGCAGGACGACCGCCAGCAGTACACGATGGTGGTGCACAACGTCACCGCGCAGCTGCAGCGCACGGCGGTGCCCCTCGGTGACGGCGCGGTCTCGATCGACGGGGAACCGGCCCGCCGGTTCCGCGACCTCGTCGACATCGTCAGCCAGCGCGTCGAGGACGACGCCACCGCCGGCGAATGGGCCGGACGCTCGATCGGCGCCGGCACCGTCAACGCGTTCATCCGCCGCCTCCATGGCGCCCGCCCGCACGTCGAGGACCTCGTCCGTGGGGATCTCGCCGACCCCGAGCGCCACCGCATCCGTCGTCAGGCCCAGGTCACCGTCGTCGACATCCACAACCTCAACGACCGGGCCAAGCGGTTCGTGGTCGGGGTCGTGCTGCGCCGCACCTTCGAGGACAAGGAGCGCGCCGGCAGCCCGGACCCGCTCACCTTCGTCGTGCTCGACGAGCTGAACAAGTACGCCCCGAGGGAGGGCACCTCGCCCATCAAGGAGATCCTGCTCGACGTGGCCGAGCGCGGCCGGTCGCTCGGGATGATCCTGATCGGTGCCCAGCAGACCGCCTCGGAGGTCGAGCGCCGGGTCGTGGCCAACTCGGCGATCCGCGTGGTCGGCCGGCTCGACACCGCCGAGGCGGCGCGGGAGGAGTACGGCTTCCTGCCGACCGTCCAGCGCCAGCGCGCCACGATCATGAAGCCGGGGACGATGATCCTGGCCCAGCCCCAGCTGCCGGTCCCGCTGGTGGTCGAGTTCCCGTTCCCGGCCTGGGCGACACGACCCTCCGAGGCCGGAGCCGGGCCGCCCCGCGACGACCAGGCTCTGCAGACCCAGCCCGCGGATCCCTTCGACGGGCTCGACGACGACGGACTTCCCTTCTGAACCCCGTCGCGACCGCGGCCGGGGCGACTAACGTTCCGCGGCGTTGCTTGCACGAGGATGTCCCGTGCCGTCGCCACGCCGCGCATCGGTCCTCGCGGCCGTGGCCGCGCTGGGCCTGCTCGTCGGGGCGTGCACCATCGGCACCGGCAGCCCGCCGCCGGGTGCGGACGGCATCGACGCGGCGCCGGCGGCCGTGCCCGACGTCGGCGAGTCCGAAGTCGAGCGCGACCTCGCCCCGGCCGCCCCGGCGACGGCGTGCCGCCGGGACGCGCTCGAGCCGGGACCCGTCGTCGAGCTGCTCGGCGACGACACCGTCGCACTGTCCTTGCGGGTCGCCCATCGCACACACCGGTGCACCGAGATCGCCGTGGTCGCGCCAGCCGGCGCCGGGTGGGCGTCGGCGCTGGCCGTCCCGGTCGCGTTGGCGGCCGACGCGCCGCTGCTGCTCGCCCGCCCGGGCGACACGTCCGCGCTGACGAGCGCACTCGACGTCCTCGACGCCGCACGGATCGTGACCGTCGGCCTGCCCTCCGCCTTGACGACCCGTGAGGTCCTCGCGCTGGACACGGGGGCCGATGACGGGGCGGGCCTTCCGGACGAGGTCGTCCTGGCGCTGACGGTCATCGACCACCTCGGCGCGGACCAGCTCGTCGCGGTGGCACAGGGGGACGTCCTCACCGCCGCGGCGGCGGCGAGCCGACTGGGACCGGATGCGGCGCTCCTGCCCGTCCCCGACGACCTCGCCCTGCTGGCTCCGCTGGCCGAGGCGCTGCCGGCGACGGCGACGCTCGAGGTGCAGGGCCGCGACGCCGAGGCCGCCGCGACCCTCGCCGACCGGCTGTTGACGGTCGGGCTCAACGCACAACCGAGCCAGGTCCAGCCCGACGACGCGCCGCCCTGGGCGGAAGGACGGACCACGACCTGGCTTGTCGACCCGGCGGCGACGGACCTGGTGGCGGTCGCCGCCGTCGCGGCCCTCGCCCGTGGGGACGCGGTGCTTCCGATCCACAGCGGCGACCTGCGGGCCGACCGGTCGAACACGACGCGGCTGCGGGCGGCGACACCCCACCGTGTCGTCGTGCTGGGGGACATCACCGGCGACGCCGCATGGCAGCTGCCGCTCGTGCTGGACGGACACGAGCTGCCCGGAGGAGGGTTCCAGCTGTTCGAGGGGCAACGGATCGTCGCCCTGTACGGCCATCCCGAGCTGCCCCGGCTCGGCGCGCTCGGCGAGCAGGACCTCGACGCGACGGTCGAGCGCCTGCGGGAGGTCGCGACCCCGTACGAGGGCGACGGGTGGCGGGTCCTGCCCGCCTTCGAGCTCGTCGCCACGGTCGCGAGCGAACATCCCGAACCGACCGGGGACTACAGCCGCCGGACACCGATCGACACGCTGCGGCCGTGGATCGACCGGGCCGCCGAGGAGGGCTTCTACGTCGTGCTCGACCTCCAGCCGGGCCGGACCGACTTCCTCGACCAGGCCCGCGAATTCGAGCAGCTGCTGGTCGAGCCCCACGTGGGGCTCGCCCTGGACCCGGCATGGCGGCTCGAGGACGACCGCCGACACCTCGACGGGACGGGTTCGGTGGATGCGGACGAGATCCAGCGGGTGATCGACTGGCTGGCCCAGCTGACGCGCCGGGAGCAGCTCCCGCAGAAGCTCCTGGTCCTCCATCAGCACCGGCTCGACACCCTGCCCGATCGCGACACGATTCAGACGCCGCCCGAGCTCGCCGTGGTGATCCAGATGGACGGGCACGGCAACCTGACGCAGAAGCGGGACAGCTACCTCAACCTCGCCGCGGGTGCGGACGAGCGCTGGTGGTGGGGCTGGAAGCACCTGTCGGCCGACGACGACCCGGTGGCGGCACCCGCGGAAGTACTCGAGCTCGATCCACAGCCGGCCTTCGTCTCCTACCAGTGACGGGGCGAGGGCGGCACGCCCAGGTGGGCGCGCAGCCGTTACGATCGACGTCGCCCGCGACGAGGAGCCCATCGGTGGACCGTGGCCGCTGACATCCCACCCGACCGCGCCGTCATCCACGACGTCACCGATGACGGGACGGCCGTCCTGCTCGTCGGACCGGGCAAGGTCGAGCTGCACGTCCCGGCCGACTCGCTCCCCGACGGTGCGGGGACGTCGACCTGGGTGATCCTCGACGTGCAGTCGCGCCCACCGATCGTCATCGGTGTCGACCACGAGCGAACCGACGCGGGCTGATGCCGAGGCCCTGGACACGCGTTGTGGCCGTCCTCGCGGTCGCCTTGGGGACCGGGCTCGTGATGGCCGGGAGCCAGGCCGACGCCGACGACGTCCGGGCACAGGACGCCGGCGGCGTCCACGTCGTCGAGGTCACCGGCGAGATCGACCTCGGGCTCGCACCGTTCCTGGACCGCGCCCTGGCCGAGGCGGACGACGCCGGCGCCGCCGCGGTCGTGCTGCGCATCGACACGCCCGGCGGCAGGCTCGACGCGGTGCTGGCGATGCGCGACTCGCTGCTGCGGTCGCCCGTGCGGACGATCGCGTTCGTGGACCGAACCGCGTTCTCCGCGGGCGCACTCGTCGCCCTCGCGTCGGAGGAGATCCACTTCGCCCCCGGCGCGGTCATGGGCGCCGCGACCCCGGTCACGGGCGAGGGGCTGCCCGCCGACGAGAAGGTCGTCTCCGCCGTCCGATCGACGTTCCGCGCCACCGCCGAGGAACGTGGACGGGACCCGCGCGTGGCCGAGGCGATGGTCGACCCCGCGGTCGAGGTCGAGGGACTGGTAGGCGCCGGGCAGCTGCTCACCCTGACCACGCCCGAGGCGGTCGAATGGGGCTTCGCCGACGGTGTCGCCGACGACCTGGCCGGCGTGCTCGACGCGGCCGGCCTCGAGGGTCGCACGGTCGTCGACGCCGCCCCGAGCCTCGCCGAGCGGGTGGTCCGGTTCATCACCAACCCGCTCCTCGCGTCGCTGCTGATCATGCTCGGCGTGTGGCTCATCCTCGGCGACCTGCTCAGCGGTGGGGTGGGCATCGGCGTGGGCGTCGGAGGCGGGCTGCTGGCCGTGTTCTTCTGGGGCCACCTGCTGGCCGGGCTGGCCGGGTGGGAGGACGTCGCCCTCGTCGTGCTCGGGGTGGTCCTCATCCTGGTCGAGCTGGTCGTGATCCCCGGGTTCGGCGTCCCCGGCCTGCTCGGGCTCGCATCACTGGCCGGGGGCACATTCCTGGCGATGGTCAACCGGGACCTCGCGTTCGTCAGCGCCGCACAGATGGTGCGAACCGGAGCCATCGTCGGCGCCACCTTCCTCGCGATCCTGGCCGGAACCGTGGCCCTGCTGGCCTATCTGTCCCGTCGCGGCGGCCCGGACGGGGTCGTGCTGCGCAGCCGCGTCGGCGCCAATCTGCCGCTGACGCAGCGGTCGTCGACCGGCTGGCTGCGATGGTTCGGCGACGGCGGCGTGCTCGAATCGGATCGTGCCGCCACCGCCGCGCCGTCCGACCCCCCACCCGCCGTGACGGCGACCCGCGACGACGACCACCGCCCCGCGCTGACGGGCGCCCGTGGGGTGGCACTCAGCGACCTGCGCCCCGCCGGCGTCGCCGAGATCGACGGTCACCGCATCGACGTCGTCACCGAGGGCGACTACCTCGACGCCGGGGCAGCCGTCGAGGTCGTCCGCGACGAGGGCTACCGCCGGATCGTGCGACGCGTCCGCGAGTGAACTAGCGTCGTCGGGACGCGCTGGCGGAGGTACCGGCCGGCGCTTCCGGAGGTCCCACATGGAAGCCGGCTCGTTCCTGCTGCTCGTGATCGTCGCCGCCGCCATCATCGCGGTCGGCGTGCTGTTCTACTTCGTCCCGCTCGGGCTGTGGATCACGGCACTGTTCTCCGGGGTCCGCGTCGGCCTCGGCACGCTGATCGGGATGCGGCTGCGCAAGGTCGTGCCGAGCGAGATCATCCGGCCGCTGATCAGCGCCACCAAGGCCGACCTCGACCTCGACATCCACCAGATGGAGGCCCATTCCCTGGCCGGCGGGCGCGTCGGGCAGGTCGTGACCGCGCTGATCTCCGCCGACCGGGCCAACATCGAGCTGCCCTGGAAGCGCGCGACCG
>CAZSQF010000053.1:0-14009 GCA_964608935.1 uncultured Actinomycetota bacterium
CCGCCTGGCGACGCCGATCGCCATCACCTCGGGCATGTCCCGCAGGGCACGCCGCGGCAGGATCGTCAAGGGCGGCGGCGCCCTGGAGACGCTCGCCCGGGCGAGGACCGTGCTGCTCGACAAGACCGGCACGGTCACCGCGGGCCACCCGCGGGTGCTCGACGTCGAGGTGTTCGACGGCGCCGACCCCGACGCGGTGGTGCGTGCGGCCGCGTCCCTGGACCAGGTGTCGGCCCACGTGTTCGCCCCCGCGATCGTGCAGCTCGCGCGCGAGCGCGGGCTCGACCTCAGCTTTCCGTCCGAGGTGTCCGAGACGCCGGGGCTCGGCATCGCCGGGCTGGTCGACGGGCGGGCCGTGCGGGTCGGGCGGATCGACTGGGTGGTGGACGGCCAGCTGCCCGTGGCCGCCCGCGCGGTCAAGCGACGCACCGCGGTCGAGGGCAGCTCGGCGGTGTACGTCGCGGTCGACGGGCGCCCGGTCGGGGCGCTGCTGCTGGAGGACCCGCTGCGTCCCGACGCCATCCGCACCGTCCGGGGCCTGCGCCGCCACGGGGTCGAGCGCGTCATCCTCATCACCGGAGATCGGGCCGACATCGCCGAGCTGATCGGGCAGGCGGTGGACGTCGACCGGGTGCTCGCCGAGCGCAGCCCCGCCGACAAGGTCGAGGCGGTCCGACAGGCGGCCCGGACCGAGGTCACGGTGATGGTCGGCGACGGCGTCAACGACGCGCCGGCGCTGGCCCACGCCGACCTCGGCGTGGCGATGGGCGGCCGGGGGGCCACCGCGTCGTCCGAGGCGGCCGACGTCGTCATCGTGGTCGACCGGTTCGAGCGGCTGCTCGAGGCGTTCGCGGTGGCCCGCCGCACGCGCCGCATCGCGTGGCAGAGCATCCAGCTCGGCATGGGGCTGGCCGCCGTGGCGATGGGGCTGGCCGCCGTCGGGATCCTCACCCCCGTCATGGGCGCGCTCGTGCAGGAGGGCATCGACGTGCTGGCCATCCTGAGCGCCCTGCGGGCGCGCCGGGGCCCCGAGGTCGGCCGGGTGCGACCCGACCTCTACCGCCTGACCGACGACCTGCGCATGGAGCACCGCGCCCTGCAGTCGGGCGTGGATCGGCTCCGCACCGTCGCCGACGGCCTGGACCGCCAACCCGCCGATGGCGCCCTTGACGACCTCCACGAGCTGGTGGGGTTCCTCACCGACGAACTGCTCCCGCACGAGCTGGCCGAGGAGCGCGACGTCTACCCGCTCTTGGCCGAGGCGGCCGGGGACGAGGACCCGACACCGCCGTTGCGCCACACCCACCGTGAGATCGTGCGCCTGACCCGGCTGCTGGACGAGGCGACCGCGGAGGTCGGCGACGAGCTCACCAGCGCAGACCTGCCCGAGCTCCGGCGGCTGCTGTACGGGCTCCACGCCGTCATGCGGCTGCACATGGCCCAGGAGGAAGAGGCGTTCGGGATCCTCGAAACCGTCGCCGAGCCCGCGCACCCCTGAGCCGACGGCGCGTCAGGCGTCCGCGGTCACCGCCACGAGGTCGCGGACGGCGCGCGCCGGGTCGGGGGCGTCGGACACCGCCCGGATCACCGCGGCGCCACGGGCGCCGGCCGCCAGCACGTCGGGGATGTTGCCGGCGTGGAGCCCCCCGATCGCCACGACCGGCCGGTCGGTGGCCGCCGCCACCGCGGCCAGCGTGTCGAGGCCGACCGCTCGGGCGTCGGCCTTCGTCGGCGTGGCGTGGACCGTGACGCCGAGGTAGTCGGCGCCGGCCGTGGCGGCCTCGCGCGCCTGGTCGGGGTCCTCGACGCTGATCCCGAGCACCATCCCGGGCAGCAGCTCGCGGACCGCGTCCCAGCTCTCCCCCCACAGGCCGCAGTCGCGCTGCCCGAGGTGGACCCCGTCGGCGCCGATCTCGACGGCCAGCGGCAGATCGTCGTTGATGATGGACAGGACCCGGTGCTCGCGGCAGACGCGGAGCAGCTCCTCGGCGATCGGCCGGCGCTGGTCGCGGGTGAGCTCCGGCGCCCGCAGCTGCACCGTCCCGGCGCCGCCCTGGCACGCGGCACGCGCGATCGCGAGGTGGTCGCCACCCTCCGGGGTGACGACGTAGACCCGCAGGCGGTGGGCCAGCTCCATGACGACGGCGCTCCCGTTCTGCGACCCGGTGCCCGTCACGCTAGTGGCCCGCTGCGGGCCGACAGCCCTCCCGGGGCGCGGGTCAGTAACCTGGCCGCGACGTTCGGCAGACCGGACGCAGCGCCCGCCGTGGCGCATCTCGTGGAGGAGCACGCCGGTGACCGGTCGTGAGCCCGCCGGGCAGCGGCGCCTGCTGCACACCTCGTCGGGGACCAACCTCGACGCCTTCGGCGCGGCCGAGTGGGGACTGCTCGCCGCGATCGCGATCATCTGGGGCTCGTCGTTCCTGTTCATGGCCATCGGCCTGGACGCGTTCGCGCCGGGGCTGATCAGCCTGGCCCGTGTCGGGCTCGGCGCCGCCGCCCTGGCACTCGTGCCGCGGGCCCGCCGCACGCGCATCGACCGTGAGGACCTGCCGCGGGTCGCGCTGCTCGGCGTCACCTGGATGGGTGTACCGCTGCTGCTGTTCCCCGTGGCGCAGCAGTGGATCGACTCCGCGGTCGCCGGCATGCTCAACGGGGCGATGCCGCTGACCGTGGCAGCCTGGTCGGTGGTGCTGCTCCGGCGCCTGCCCGGGCCCATGCAGGCCACGGGCCTGGTGATCGGCTTCGCGGGGATCGTGGCGATCTCGCTCCCGGAGATCCCCGTGGGCGCGACCGTGACGGGAACGGTCGAGACGGCGCTCGGCACCGGCCTGGTGTTCCTGGCGATCGTGCTCTACGGGCTGTCGGCCAACCTCGCCGTGCCGCTCCAGCAGCGCTACGGCGCGCTGCCGGTGCTGCTGCGGGCGCAGCTGGCTGCGCTGGTCCTGATCGCGCCGTTCGGCCTGGCCGCGGTGCCGCGATCGACGTGGGCGTGGGGGCCGGCGCTGGCGATGCTGCCGCTCGGCGTGCTCGGGACCGGCCTCGCGTTCGTGCTGATGACCACACTGGTCGGGCGGGTCGGCGGCCCCCGCGGCTCGGTCGCGATCTACTTCGTCCCGATCGTCGCGATCGTGCTCGGCTGGCTGGTGCGTGCCGAGCAGATCCATCCCCTGGCGCTGCTCGGCACGGCGCTCGTGCTGGTGGGTGCGTGGGTGACCTCCCGCCGCGAGCCGCTGCCGCCGGCGCCAGCCGGTCGGGCGTGAGCTGAGCTAGTCGGACAGCGCGCGCTCCACCCGGTCGCGCTTGCCGTGCAGCATGTCGGTGTGGCCCGGCCGGTGGTCGATCTTGATCACGGCGGAGACGCGCGGGCCGTGCTTCTCGGCCTCGGCGATGCAGCGCTGGATCAGCGCGAACACCTCGTCGGGTTCGCCCTCGACCGTCGTGTACATCGCGCTGGTCTCGTTCGGGAGCCCGCTGTCGCGGACGAGGCGCACGACGGCGGCGACCGCGTCGCCGACCGAGTCGCTGGCACCCATCGGGCTCACGGAGAAGGCGGCGAGCATCCAGGGACCTCCGGGTCGCGTCCCGACGATCCTGCCAGACGGCTTCGCCGGTCGCGACCTCGCGGGTCCGGCCGCCGCGCCGGGAGGTCGGTGCCCGGCCACGGGGGCTACGCTGACGCCAGCAGCGAGGTGACCTTGGCCGACCGCGCCCGTTCGCCCCGTTCGCGGCTGCTGGCCGCGGCCGGACTCGCGTGCCTCGTGACCGGCATCCTGGCCATGACGGGCAGCGTCGCCGCCGCGCAGGCCGAGCGCACCGTCGCGGTCACCGAGGTCAGCGGCGCCATCACGCCCGTCATCGACGACCACCTCGCCGACGCGGTCGCCGAGGCCGCCCACCAGGACCACGAGGCGCTGGTCGTGTTCCTCAACACGCCCGGCGGTGGGCTCGACGTGACCCGCAACATCGCGAACACGTTCCTCGACGCGCCGCTGCCCGTGGTCGTCTACGTCGCGCCACCCGGCGCCGACGCCGGCTCCGCCGGCACCTTCATCACCTACGCCGCGCACATCGCGGCCATGGCCCCCGCGACCACCATCGGCGCCGCGACCCCGGTCGACCTCGAAGGCGGCGAGGTCGGGGACAAGATCGTGGAGAACACCGCCGCGTTCGGCGAGGCGCTGGCCGAGGCGCGCGACCGCGACCTCGACTTCATTCAGGACGCGGTCCACGACGGCCGCTCGGTCACCTCGAACGTCGCCCTCGAGGAGGGCGCGATCGACCTCATCGCGAGTTCGCTCGACGAGCTGCTGGTCGAGATCGACGGCATGCAGGTCGAGCTGCGCGGCGACGCCACCGTCACCCTGGCGACCGCCGGGGCGGTGACCGTGGAGCTCGAGATGACCGGCGTGCGCAGCCTGCTCCAGGTCCTGGCCAACCCCAACCTCGCGTTCATCTTCCTGTCCATCGGCACCCTGGCGATCCTCTACGAGATCGCCAACCCGGGGCTCGGGCTCGGGGGCGTGGTCGGCGTGATCTGCCTCGTGCTGGCGATGTTCTCGCTGGCGGTGCTGCCGGTGAACTACGCCGGCGCGGCGCTGCTGCTGCTCGCCGCCGCCATGTTCATCGCCGAGCTGTTCATGCCCGGCATCGGGGTCGGCGCCGCCGGTGGCACCGCGGCCCTGCTGCTCGGCGGGCTGTTCTTGTTCCAGGCCCAGACCGGCATCGGCGTGGACTGGTGGGTGCTGATCCCGACCGTGGTGGTCGCGTTCGGCCTGACCGTGCTGGCCGGGGTGCTCGTCGCGCGGACCCGCGGCAAGCAGTCGCGGGCCGCGTCGGACTACCTGCTCGGCCGCCGGATCGTGGTCGAGCGCGCCTCGGAGGGCATGCCGCGTGGGCACATCGACGGCACCTGGTGGCGGCTGCGTCCGGCCCGGCCGGACCTGACGCTGCGCGACGGCGACGAGCTCGAGATCGTGCGCCGCAACAATCTGGACCTCTACGTCGCGCCGATCGGCACGGCGGAGGACGACGAACCTCGAACCGAGGAGACGACGTGGACGGACCGCTGATCGGCATCGGCATCGCGCTGGTGATCGTGATCGCCCTATTGATCACGGCGATCAACATCGTGGACGAGTACGAGCGCGGGGTGATCTTCCGGCTCGGTCGCGTCATCGGCGCCAAGGGCCCCGGGCTGTTCTTCATCATCCCGATCATCGACAAGATGGTGAAGGTGAACCTCCAGACCGTCACCATGGACATCCCCCCGCAGGACGTCATCACCAAGGACAACGTGACGATCCGCGTCAACGCGGTGACCTACTTCAACGTCACCGAGCCGGTCAACTCGGTCGTGAACGTGCAGAACTACCTGTTCGCGACCTCCCAGGTGGCCCAGACCACCCTGCGGTCGATCCTCGGCCAGGTCGAGCTCGACGAGATCCTCGTCAACCGTGACGAGATCAACGACCGGCTCCAGACGATCATCGACGACCTCACCAACCCGTGGGGGGTCAAGGTCACCCTCGTCGAGGTCAAGGACGTCGAGCTGCCCGAGGCCATGCGCCGGGCGATGGCCCGCCAGGCCGAGGCCGAGCGTGACCGGCGCGCCAAGGTGATCCACGCCCAGGGCGAGTTCGAGGCCGCCAAGCGGCTGTCCGAGGCTGCGCGCGTGATGGCGACCGAGACCGGCGCCATGCAGCTGCGGCTGCTCCAGACGCTGGCCGACATCACCGCCGAGAAGAACTCGACGCTGGTGTTCCCGGTCCCGATCGAGCTGCTGAAGTTCGTCGACGCGGTGACGCCGTCGCCCACAGCGGACGACGGACCGACCGAGGGCGAGGACCCACCACCCAGCGAGCCGCCCGCCGGCACCTCCCCCACGGGACTGGCCTAGGAAGGAGTCGGTGGCGACCAGGCGTCCGGGACGAACCCGCGGCCGAAGCAGCGCGCGGTTGGCGCGTGCCGTCGGGGTGGCCGTCGTGCTCGTGGCCGCCGCGGCCGGCCTCAACATCGTGTTCGGGGACGGCCTGGCCACCGCGGACGCGTCCGGGCTCGGTGCCCAGCTCGCCGAGGACGACGAGCTCGTCGCGCGCGGCGCCCAGCTGTTCGGCACCCACTGCGCCCTGTGCCACGGGGAGGGTGGCCGCGGGGTGTTCCGCGACGGCCCCCAGGCCGGCCCGAGCCTGATCGGCGTCGGGGCTGCCTCCGTCGACTTCATGCTGCGCACCGGCCGGATGCCGACCGACAGCGCGCTGCGCCGACTCGAACGCGGCCCGGCGCGGTTCGAGGACCGCGACCGGCGCGCGCTGGTCGCGTTCGTCGAGAGCCTGGCCCCCGGCGAGGGCCCCGACATCCCCGACGTGGACGGGTGGGAGGACGCCGACCTGTCGCGCGGGCTCGAGCTGTTCACGGCCAACTGCGCCGCCTGCCACGGGCCGACGGCACAGGGCATCGCCGTCGGGCAGCGTGACGTGTCCTCGCCGCTCGACGTCGCGTCGCCCCTGGAGATCGCGCAGGCCGTGCGCAGCGGTCCCGGGGTGATGCCGAGGTTCCTCGACGACACGCTCGATCAGGACGAGCTGTTGGCGGTCACCGCCTGGGTGGTGGACCTGCGCGACCGCGACTCGCCGGGCGGGTGGTCGTTCGGTCGCTCCGGACCGGTCGCCGAGGGCTTCCTCGCCTTCGTGGTCGGCATGGGGCTGTTGGCCATCGTCATGAACCGCCTCGGCGAATCGAGCGAGGACCCCGAGCCCGACGCCGACGCCGAGGATCCCGATGAGCGCTGAGCCGCGTCGCGCCGAGGAGTGGAAGCGGCAGCGCGAGCGCGCCGACCGGGCGGCCCGCGTGGTCGGCGCGTGCTTCCTCGTCACCATCGTGACGTCGTTCGGGCTGCTGGCCGTGTACGTCGCCGGCGGGCAGACCCAGGTCGAGGGCGTGCTGCTGTTCCTCGCCTTCGGGGCGCTCGGGCTCGGCCTCGGGGTGTGGGCCAAGCAGGTCATCCGACCCCGCAAGGTCGTGGAGGAGCGCGAGCCACCCCGGGCCGTGGAGGCAGCACGGGAGGAGTTCGCGCGCGCGTACGCCGAGGCGGTCGGCGAGGTCACCGGCGGTGGCCGGCGCCGCTTCCTGGTCGGGCTGCTCGCCGGCGCCGCCGGCGCCATGGGCCTCGCCCTGCTGGCACCGCTGCGCTCGCTCGGACCGCCACCCGACGACACCATGTTCGTCACCGCCTGGGCCGCCGGCATCCGGCTCGTGGACGGTGAGGGCGAGCCGATCGCGGCCGACAGCGTGGCCGCCGACGAGGTGCGCACCGTGTTCCCGTCCGGGCACGTCGGCGACCCCCAGGCGCAGGCGCTGCTCATCGGCACCCGCCCGAACGCGCTCGACCGCACCGCGCTGCCCGGGCCGACCGTCGGCGACCTCGTGTGCTACTCGAAGCTCTGCACCCATGCCGGGTGCCCGGTCGGGCTCTACCGGGCCGCCGTCGGCGAGCTGCTGTGCCCGTGCCACCAGTCCACCTTCGACGTCAACGACGCCGCGCGCGTGCTGTCGGGGCCGACCGGCCGGCCCCTGCCCCAGCTCCCGCTCGACGTCGACGGCGAGGGCTACCTCGTCGCAGCCGGGGACTTCAGCGAGCCGGTGGGACCGTCGTTCTGGAACATGTACCGCGACGACCCGACCCGCTCGGCGCGCCGAGGTGACCGGTGAGCGCCCCGCCCGAGAGCCGGTCGGTCATGGACCGCGTCGCGCGATGGTTCGACGACCGCCTGCGGCTGGCCGAGGGGTCGCGCAAGTACCTCGACAAGGCCTTCCCGGGCCACTGGTCGTTCCTGGTCGGCGAGCTCGCGCTGTTCAGCCTCGTCGTGCTCGTGTTCACCGGCATCTTCCTGACCCTGTTCTACGTGCCCGATTCGCGGCTGGTGGTCTACGACGGGCCCTACGAGCCGTTGCAGGGCCATGAGATCTCGGCCGCGTACGACTCGGTGCTGCGCATCTCCTTCGAGGTGCGCGCCGGGCTGCTGATGCGCCAGATCCACCACTGGGCCGCGCTCGTGTTCGTCGCCGCGGTCGTGATCCACATGCTCCGGGTCTTTTTCACCGGCGCGTTCCGCAAGCCGCGCGAGCTCAACTGGGTGATCGGCGTCACCCTGCTGCTGCTCGCGTTCGGGGCTGGCTTCACCGGCTACTCCCTCCCCGACGACCTGCTGTCGGGCACGGGGCTGCGCATCGGCTACTCGGCGCTGCTGTCGATCCCGGTCCTCGGACCGATCATCGGGTTCGCGGTCCTCGGCGGCGAGTACCCGGGCGTGGACACCATCAGCCGCCTGTACGTGATGCACGTGCTGATCATCCCCGCGCTGATGGCCGGGCTCGTGGTCGCCCACCTCGCGGTGCTGCTGCGCCAGAAGCACACGCACAAGCCGGGCCCGAAGGCGCGCGAGGACAACGTCGTCGGCGAGCCGCTGTTCCCGAACCAGACGCTGGTCAGCCTGTCGCTGTTCGCGTTCACCGTCGCCGTGCTCGCCCTGATGGGCGGGCTGCTCGAGATCAATCCGCTGTGGCTGTACGGCACCTACGAGCCCTACGAGGTGTTCGCCCCGGCCCAGCCGGACTGGTACATGGGCTGGCTCGAAGGGCTGATGCGGATCTGGCCGCCGTGGGAATGGACCATGTTCGGCATCACCATCTCGTCGGTGTTCCTGCCGGGTGTGGTGGTCCCCGGACTGCTGTTCGGCGTGGTGTTCCTGTGGCCGTGGATCGAGGCGCGCTGGATCACGCGCGACCACGACGACCACCACGTGCTCGACCGGCCGCGCGACAACCCGCTGCGGACGGCGCTCGGGGTCGCCGCCCTGGCCTTCCTCGTCGTCATCTTCGTCGCGGGATCCAACGACGTGCTCGCGGCGGTGACCCGGACGAACCTCCAGGCGGTCACCACGACCCTGCGGATCGCCGTGTTCGTGCTGCCACCCCTGGCGGGCTACATCGCCTACCGCCTCGCGCGCATGCTGCAGCGGTCCGAGCAGCCGCCGACCCCGTCCGCCTGACCGCCCCCGCGGACCGAGAAGGACCCACGCCCCGGTGCTCACCGCCATCCACCGCTACCTCGGCGCCCTGATCGTGGTGCTGTTCCTGGTCATCCTTGCGTGGTCGCTGGTGCTGCGCGTCCTTCGCCGAGACGACGTGCCGGCACCGCTGTGGGCGACCCAGCACTGGACCGAGAACCTGCTGGTGGTCCAGACCATCCTGGGGATCGTGCTGCTGCTCATGGGCCGCCGCGTCGTCGGCGCGCCGCTCGTGTGGCTGCACTACCTGTACGGGTCGGTGTTCCCGCTCATCGCCGTCGTCGGCGGACGCATCGCCGGACTGCGACGCGAGACACGCGAATACGTCGGGCTCGCCTGGGGCGCCTTCATCGCGCTGGCGCTCATCCTGCGGGCGCTCCAAACCGCCTGCGGCAACGACTTCGCCGCGATGGTGCGGTGCGTGGCGGGCTGATCGACGGGCTGAGCGATGGCACCGACACCGTCCGGATGCCGGAAGAATCCGACCCGCCACCACGTTGTCCCCAGCGACCCCGCTTCGCACCCACCGAAGGATCCTGTGTGACCCGCCGCTTCGGCCTGTCGTTCGACTACCTGTGCCCGTTCGCACGCAACGCGCACGAACACGTGGTGGCGGGACTGCGGGCCGGCGCCGACTGGCACGTCGACTTCGTGCCCTACAGCCTCTCGCAGGGGCACGTGAAGGACGACCAGACCCCCATCTGGGACCGCGACCGGCCCGAGGCCGCGTCCGGGATCCTCGCCTTCCTCGTCGGCCTCACGGTCCGCGACCAGGACCCGGACCGCTTCCTCGACGTCCACGAGGCGCTGTTCGCCATCCGCCACGACCGCGGTGAGGACATCAAGGACCCCGAGGTGATCCGCGCCGCGCTCGACGGCGTCGGCCTCGACGGCCACGACGTCATGCACCGCGCCCTGGACGGCCAGGCCCTGAAGACCCTGCAACAGGAGCACGAGGCGGCCGTCCGGGACCACAACGTGTGGGGCGTGCCGACCTTCATCGGCTCGCAGCGGGCCGTGTTCGTCCGCCTGCTCGACCGCCCCGACAACGACGGCGAGCTCGGACGCCGGCGCATCGAGCAGATCCTCGACCTCATCGAGGACGCCCCCAACCTGCACGAGTTCAAGCAGACGGAGCTGGCCCGGTGACCCGCGTCAGTCGGTGATGCCGAGCAGCTCCTTCGCGCGATCGACCTCGTCGCACACGATCACGAGCTTGCTCCCCGCCGCGATGTAGGCCTGTTCGATGTTGATGCCCGCGTCGGCGAGCTTGCGGCACGCCTCGCCGAGGTGGCCGGGTTCGTCGGGCAGCGGCGCGACCGCGACGCGGCGGGCGGCCTTGACCTCGATCCCCGCCTCGCCGAGCACCTCGACGGCCGCCTCCGCCTGGTCGACCAGCAGGTGGACGATGCCCTTGCCCCTACCGGTGAAGGCGCTGATCGCCTCGATGTTGATGCCGGCGGTACCCAGCACCTCACCGAGCCGTGCGAGCACCCCCGGCTCGTCCTCCGGGATGATGACCAGGTCCTTGCGCATCTCGCCCTCCTCGCGTCGCGGCCAGGCTACTACGGGCGCGTCCGTGCCCCCTCGCCGGCGCCGTTCGGCACGTGACACCCGGTTGGTTACACTCCCCGTCCGCTCGCGACATCACGAGCGGTCTTCCGGGGTAGCTCAACTGGCGGAGCAGGGCGCTGTTAACGCCAAGGCTGTGGGTTCGAGTCCCACCCCCGGAGCTCTAATCGCCCCCTGGTGCCTGGCACGGACGGTCCGCCGCGGGCAACTCCGGCCACGGCGCCATGGGCAGGGCACGGACGAGACCCATGATGGCCCGATGGGTGTCGCTGCACGAATACGACACGGCGGCACACCCGAACGGGTGCTTGTTGCGCCGGATGCCGGCGTCCGAGACCGCCCGGTACGGGCGACCGAACTGGCGTGCCGGGACACCAATGACCGTGGCCCAGTGGCTGACCGCCGCGTCGAGGTCGAGGCCGACGTGCAGATACAGGTGGACGCGGATCCTTGCCTCGTCGACGTCGAAGAAATGCCGCAGCCAGCTGCAGAAGAACTCCATCAGGCCGGCATCCGAGTTGGCGAACTTGACCTGACCGTCCCGCTTGCTGCCCTCGCCCGCGTACAGGGCAACCCCGGCCACCAGGAGTGACTGTTCCGACAGGGTTGCGAGCCTGACCCGGCCCCAGCCGTCCAGCTCGGCGATCCGCGCCAGCTTGCGGCGCCGCAACGGGTGCATGCCCGTACGCGGCCGACGTCCGCTCACTCGGCTCCGCCGGGCGTTGCCATCGAAGGCGACGTTGCGGACCCAGAGCGACACCGAGCTCTTGGACACGCCGAGGTGGCGGGCGATCTCGTCCAGCGTCCACGCCTGCGCCCGCAGCTCGCGTGCCCGGGCCTGTTCCTCCAGCTTGCCTCGGTAGCCCACGTCCACCCGTCCCGGTTCGACCCCTCGCGCCATCGTCGCAGGCGACGGCCGGGCAGCGCCGCCCGGGTCGTTCGCGGCTGTGGACGGACCCCGCGGAGCTCAGCGGGTGAGGACGAGCTTGCCGAACACCTCGCCGTCGATCATGCGCTGGAAGGCGTCCCGGGCGGCCTCCATCGGGACCGTGTCGTCGATGAGGGGGCGCACACCGGCCACGTCGAGGAACCGGACGAGCCGCGCGAGCTCGTCGCGCGTCCCCATCGTGGAGCCGATCACCCGCAGCTGGCGGAAGTAGACACGCGCGAGGTCGGCCGGCGGCTGACTGCCCGAGGTGGCACCCGACACCACGACCACTCCCCCGGGGACGAGTGCCTTCAGCGAGTGGGACCACGTCGCCTCACCGACGGTTTCGATCACGGCGTCGACCCGGTCGGGCAGCCGCTCCCCGGACGGGACGCCGACGTGGGCGCCGAGCTCGAGCGCGCGCTCGAGCTTGTCCTCGTCACGGCTGGTGACGGTCACGTGCAGGCCCGCCGCACGGGCGAGCAGGATCGCTGCGGTGGCGACTCCCCCGCCGGCGCCCTGCACCAGGACCCGCTGCCCCGGGCGCAGCTCGCCCCGGTTGAACAGCATCCGGTAGGCCGTGAGCCACGCCGTCGGCAGGCACGCCGCCTCCTCGAACGAGAGGCCGGCCGGCTTGTCGACGAGGTTGCGCGCGGGGACGGCCACGCGCTCGGCGAAGGTGCCGTCGTGCTCCTCCGACAGGATCGTGCGGCCGGGTGACAGCGTCTCGTCGCCCTCCACCGGCTCCCCGACGATCGCGTGGACGAGCACCTCGCGGCCGTCGGCCGTCACACCGGCGGCGTCGCACCCGAGCACGATCGGCAGCCGGTCGGGGTCGATGCCGACGCCCCGGAGCGTCCACACGTCGTGGTGGTTGAGCGACGCGGCCCGGACGTCGACGACCTCCCACCCGTCGGGCGGATCAGGGTCGGGGTGGTCCCCGAGCGTGAGCCCGGCGAGCGGATCGTCAGGCGTGATGGCCGTGGCGGTGATCGCAAACATGGCCGAAAGGCTAGGAGAGTGCCCGCCGGGTCGGGGAATCAGGCCACCGGCGTCCTACCCTCCCGGCAGGCGGCGAGGAGGGACGGCATGGAGCTCGACGCGTTCGGCACCCGGGTCTTGGCGCTGGCCGGCGACCTCACCCAGCAGGAGGTCGACGCGATCGTGAACGCAGCGAACGCGCACCTCCAGCACGGTGGCGGCGTCGCGGGCGCGATCGCGCGTGCCGGCGGGCCCGACATCCAGCGCGAGTCGGACGAGTGGGTCGGCGAGCACGGCCACCTCGAGGACGGCGTGGCCGCCGTCACCAGTAGCGGCTCGCTGCCGGCACGCCACGTCGTCCACGTCGCCGGGCCGGTGTACGACCCGGAGCGGGACGACAACGCCGACCGGCTCGGGCTGGCCGTGCACGCGGCCCTCGACGCGGCGGTCGACGCGGGCGCCCGATCGGTCGCGTTCCCCGCCATCTCGGCCGGCATCTACGGCTACCCCCAGGACGAGGCCGCGTTCGTGATCACCCGCGAGGTCCTCGGGTGGCTCGCCCTGCACCAAGGCGCGCTCGACGAGGTCCGGCTGGTCGGCTTCGACGATGCCGCGGCCGCAGCGTTCGCCGCCGGCCTGCGTGCCATGGGCGACTAACCGGCTCGCGCCCCCAGGTGGGTGGCCGGGCCGGTGGCCCGCGGCCTGGCGCCGGCCAGCACGGCCTCGACGAGGTCGGCCGCGATGGCCGGCCCGAGCGCACGTGATTCGGCGGCGAGCCGGAGCGACGCAGCGCGCGCGTCGGGATCGACGAGCTGGCGCACCACCGCCCAGCGCAGCCGCCGCGGCGTGAGCCGTCGGGCGGGGACGACCCGCCCGGCACCCGTGTCGCGGAGCCGTGCCGCCGCCTCGAGCTGGTCCCCCGCGACCGGCACGACGACCTGGGGCACCCCGCGGGCAGCCGCCTTCACGAGGAAGCCGCCACCACCCGGCCCGACCGCGACCGCCGCCCCGGCCAGCAGGGGCGCGTGCGGACCGATCCCGACCGTGACCGTGGCGTCGGTGCGCGGGGCGACCCTGTGGGACGTCACGACGAGCCGCAGGTCGAGGCCGGCGAGGCCGCGCAGGGCGACGTCGGCGATCGACGACTCGGCCCCCGCCGCCGTCGAGTCCGTGACCACGACCAGCGGCGCGTCCCCGGGCGGGAGGTCGACTTCGGGCAGCGCCGGTTCGACCGCCAGGGGCCCGACCACGTGCGCGTCCCGCGGCCAGTCCCGACGCGGACGCTCCAGCGACGGCAGCGTCGCCACGAGGCGCAACACCGGGCCGGCGCGTCGCGTCAGGCCCAGGCCGGCCGCGACCTGGTCGGCCTGGCGCGCGCCGGCGGCCACCGACCGGGCCTGGTGACGGTGCAGCCGCCGGTCGTCGGCCCGCCGCCACGGGGTCCGGGCCGGCCGGCGGCC
>CAZSQF010000054.1:0-13737 GCA_964608935.1 uncultured Actinomycetota bacterium
GACACGTTGTTGCTGCCCGCCCGACAGCTGCTTCGGGCGGCGGTCGCCGTACTCGCCGCGGGGCAGCTCGACCTGATCGAGGATGCGGGTCACCTCACGGTCGACGACCTCGCGAGGCGCGCGGTCCCGCCGCAGGCCGTAGGCGACGTTGTCGGCCACGTCGAGGTGCGGGAACAGGGCGTAGCTCTGGAACACCATGTTCACGCTGCGTCGGTCGGGCGGCACGCGGGTGACGTCGTTGCCGTCGAGCAGGATGCGCCCCTCGTCGGGGGTCTCGAAGCCCGCGAGCATGCGGAGGGTCGTGGTCTTCCCGCACCCGCTCGGACCGAGGAGGGAGAAGAACTCCCCCCGCTCGATGGCGAGGCTCAGCGCATGCACCGCGGTCACCTCGCCGAACCGCTTGACGACGCGGTCGAGCTCGAGCACGGGCCTGTCGGTCATGTCGGTGGTCTCCGTCGGACCGGTCATGAGCGTGCGCCGGGATGGCGCTGCCCGAGGAACCGCAGCGCGAGCAGGACGACCGTGATGCTGAACATCACCAGCAACGTGGCGGCGGCGTTGATCTCGGGCGTGACCCCGAATCGGATCATCGAGTAGATCTGGATCGGGAAGGTGGTGGTCAACCCGGAGGTGAAGAACGCGATCACGAACTCGTCGAGGGACAGGGTGAACGCCACCAGCGCCGCCGCGATCACCCCCGGCAGGATGACCGGCAGGGTGACCCGGAAGAAGGTCTCGAGGTTGCCGGCGCCCAGATCCCGGGATGCCTCCTCGATCGACCGGTCGAAGTCACGCAGCCGCGTGCGCACGATAGCCGTCGCGAAGGCGATGTTGAACGTGACGTGCGCGATGGTCACCGACCCGAGTCCGAGCGAGAGGCCGACGAGGCTGAACGCCGACAGTGCGGCGATGCCCATGACGATGTCCGGCACGATCAGCGGGACGAACGCGATCGACTCCATGATCGCGCTGCGTGTGAAACGTTCGATCCCGAGCGCGAGCAGGGTGCCGAGCAGCGTGGCGACCACGGTGGAGGCCGTGGCGACGACGAGCGTGTTGCCGAACGCCCGTCGGATCGCCGCGCTGCGCAGCAGCTCGCCGTACCAGGCCGTGCTGAAGCCGCCCCACGACGTCGGCAGGCCCGACGCGTTGAACGACAGCACCATGAGGGTCACGATCGGCAGGTACAGGAAGGCGAACACCACGATCGCGTTCGCGCGCAGCCATCCACCACGCCGTTGCGCGCTCACCGTCGCTTCTCCCGGCTGACCACGACGCCCTGCGCGAACACCAGCAGCATCATCACCGTCATCACTGCCAGCGCGAGCACCGACCCGAACGGCCAGTCGCGAGCCGACAGGAACTGCTGCTCGATGAGGTTGCCGATCATCGCCTTGCGGCCCCCGCCGAGCAACTGCGGGACGATGTAGTTGCCGAAGCTCGGGACGAACACGAACAGGCACCCGGCGACGACCCCTGGCACGGTGAGCGGCAGCGTGACGGTGAGAAACGTCACGAGCCGGGACGAGCCGAGGTCCCTGGCGGCCTCGACGAGGCGCACGTCGAGCCGTTCGAGCGACGCGAAGATCGGCAGCACCATCAGCGGCAGGTACGCGTAGGTCAGCCCGACCACGATCGCGAACTCGTTGTTGAGCAGCGTGAGGGGCTCGTCGACCAGCCCCAGCACCTCCAGCAGGCGGTTGACCGGCCCCTGCCGGTTGAGCAGCACCATCCACGCGTAGGTGCGGATGAGGAAGTTGGTCCAGAACGGCAGCACCACCAGCACCATCAGGACCAGTCGCCAGCGGGCGGGCCGCGTGGCGATGAAGTAGGCCATCGGGTAGCCGACCCCGAGCGCGATCACGGTGGTCAGGGCCGACACCCGTACCGAGAACCACAGCACCCGCACATACAGCGGGTCCGCGGCGCGGCGATAGTTGCCCAGGGTCAGCTCGGGGACGATGCCGCCGAAGTCCCCCCGCCCCAGGAACGAGGTCACCACGACGAGCACGAGCGGCAGCGCCAGGAACAGCGTCCACCACAACAGCGCCGGACCGAGCAACCCGAACCGGGCCGTCCAGGGACGACCTGCGGCCTGCTCGGCGCGTCGGGGGCGCGGGGACGTCACCGTGGGTGGTGCGTCGAGGTCTGCCACGCGTGGGGGCCTCCGGGCGTCACGGAGCCGGCCCGGCAGGGGTGCCCCACGCTCGGCGCGGCACCCCTGCCGGCGGGGCGGGTCAGCTCGCGGTGATCTCGGCGACGATCCGGGACCAGATCGGCTGCCCGGCCCCGAGGTCGCGCAGCTCCTCCTGCTCGAGCAGCTCCTCGGGCGTGATGGCGAGGTTCGGGAACGCCTCGAGCAGCTCGGGGTCGAGCGCCTCCATCGCAGCCTGGTTCGGGACCTTGTAGAGGATGTTCTCGGCGACCCATTGCCCGTTCTCGGGCTCGAGGATGAAGTCGATGAAGGCGTGGGCCGCCTCAACGTTCTCGCTGGCTGCGGGGATGACCATCACGTCGATCCAGTGGTCGGCCCCCTCGGTCGGCACCGTGAAGACGACGTCGGGATCCTCGGCGACGGCGTAGTTGCACCAGCCATCCCATGCCTCGACGAGATCGGCCTCGCCGGACACGAGCCGGGAGTAGAAGGTCGTGTCGTCGTAGGCCAGCAGTCGCGGCTTCTGGTCGACCAGCAGCTGCTGGGCCTGACCGAGCTCGTCCTCGTCGATCGTGTTGGCCGAGAACCCGAGCTGCTTCAGCGCCGGCAACAGCAGCCACCGGTCGGTGCCCAGCATCGTCACCTTGCCCTCGAGCTCGGGGGCCGGGTCGAGCAGGTCGTTCCAGCTGGTCAGGTCGCGGCCGACGCGCTCCCGCGAATAGCACAACCCGGTCGTGCCCCAGGCGTAGGGCACCGAGTAGGCCAGGCCGGGGTCGTACTGCGTCTCGAGGGCCTGCGGGTAGAGGTTGGACACGTTCGGGATGAGTCCGTGGTCGAGCGTCGCCAACAGCCCCTGGCCCTCCAGCGCCTCGGCAAACGGCGACGAGACGAACAGCACGTCGATGCCCGCACCCCCCGTCGCCTGCATCTTGGCGACCGCCTCCTCGTTGGTGGCGTGCAGGGCGATCTCGACGTTGATGCCCCGCTCCTCCGCGATGCGTTCCGGGAGGTCGTCGGGCATGTAGGCGTCCCAGTTCTCGACGACGATGCTGGCGCCTTCGACGCCGGCTCCGGCGCCAGGATCCTCACCCGGGTCCTCGGTGGTGTCATCCGTGTCGTCGCCGTCGTCGGCCGGTGCCGCGGTCTGCGCACCGTTCCCGCTGCAAGCGGCCAGCACGATCATGGCCGCGGCGGTCGCGACCGCCACCCTGTGCGTCCTCACATGCGTCTCCTCTCCGTGGATCACGCGGGGCGGAACCCCTCCGGGGCCGCCGTTGCCGCGTGCTTGACCATGACATGCCGGGCCACCGAATAGGCGTGCACCGACTCCTCCGACAGATCCGGGCCGAACCCGGACTGCTTCACGCCTCCGTGGGGTGCCTCGGACACCAGCGGGAGGTGATCGTTGACCCACACCACCCCGGTCTCGAGCCTGTGCGCGACCCGGAGGGCCCGGGCTGCGTCCGCCGTCCAGACGGAGGACGCGAGCCCGAACGAAACATCGTTCGCGGCGGCGACGGCCGCGTCCTCACCGTCGACCGGCAGCACGACGAGCACGGGCCCGAAGACCTCCTCCTGCACGACACGCGCCGCCTGCGCCACGTCGGTCACGAGCGTCGGCGGGTAGTACCAGCCCGGCCCGTCCGGAACCCGGCCGCCGCACACGACCCGGGCGCCCTCGGCGATCGCCCCGGTGACGAAATCGTGGACGCGGTCGCGGTGCGCCTGCGAGATCAGGGGACCGATGTCGGTGTCCGGATCGGTCGGCGACCCGACGCGCACAGCGCGCATGGCCTCCGCGAGCGCATCGACGACGACGTCGTGCACGCCTCGCTGGACATACACGCGCGTCGCGGCCGTGCAGTCCTGGCCGGTGTTGTAGGTCGCGCCCAGCACGATCGCCGGGGCGGCGGCGGACAGGTCGGCGTCCTCGAACACCAGTGCCGGCGCCTTGCCCCCGAGCTCGAGGTGGAGACGCTTGACCGTGGGGGCCGCCGCCGCCATCACCGCACGGCCCGTCGCGGTCGATCCCGTCAGGCTGACCATGGCCACCTCGGGGTGACTCGCCAGGGCCGCCCCGAGGTCGTCGTCGCCCGCGACGACCGACAGGGCGCCGGCGGGCAGCCCCGCCTCGGCGGCGAGCTCGCCGAGCCGGAGGCTCGAGCGCGGCGTCGCCGGCGCCGGCTTCAGCACGACCGTGCACCCTGCCGCGAGGGCGGGGCCGGCCTTCCAGATCGCCATGATGAGGGGAAAGTTCCATGGTGCGATCGCGCCGACCACGCCGACCGGGCGTCGCGTCACCAGCGACGTGTACCCGCGGGCGAACTGGCCCGTGCCGGTGCCGGACAGGGAGCGGGCGGCGCCGGCGAAGAAGCGCAGGCCATCCACCGCGAACGGCAGCTCGCCGTCGCGCATCGTCGCCACCGGCTTGCCGGTGTCGGCGACCTCGAGCCGGACCAGCTCCTCGGCATGCTGCTCGACGAGGTCGGCGAGGCGGTGGAGCACCTCGGCCCGCTCCGCCGGCGTGCTCGCACCCCAGTCGTCGTCCCGCAGGGCGGCACGCCCCGCGGTGACGGCGGCATCGAGCGTGTCCGCGGTCGCGTCATGCAGCTCGGCATGGGCGACACCGGTCGCAGGATCGACCAGGGCCCGGGTGGGCCCCTCGGTCACGACACGCCGCCCGCCGATCACGGCAGATCCAGCCATCGCCCTGCGGCCCCTCCCATCCCGCAACCCCTTGACGTGGATTGCGGATTCCACTATCTACTCCCTCTAGGCTTGTGGAGTCAAGCGATTCCACGTATCAGAACTGCGGTATCCGGGAAAGGGTCGGCTGATGGCGGCACCCGAACAGCCCGGCGAGACCCCCGATCCACCGCGGCTCGACGCCACCGACCGACGCATCGTCGCGGCACTCCAGGTGGAGGGCCGGCGCCCTTTCAGCCGCATCGCACGCGACGTCGGGGTGTCCGAGAGCGCGGTGCGCTACCGCGTCAAGCGGCTCGAGGAGTCGGGGGTCGTCCAGATCGTCGGCATCGCCGATCCGCTGCGCATCGGCTTCGACCTCATGGCCCTGGTCGGCATCAAGGCGGTGCCGGGCCGGATGGATGACGTGGTCGAGGCGCTGCGGGCACTCCCGGAGACGAGCTACGTCGCGGTCACGGCCGGATCCTTCGACCTGTTCGTCGAGGTGATCTGTCGCGAGACCGCCCACTTCACCGAGCTGCTGCTCAAGCGCATCCAGGGGATCGACGGCGTCGCGGACACGCAGTCCTTCCTCGTGCTCCAGATCCACAAGATGGCCTACGGATGGGGCGTCCACGAGGTCGCGACCCCGGGCGCCACCACCGCCGTCGGCAGCGACGGCGGCAGATGAACGAGGAGGCTCGCCGATGAGCAAGGCACTCACGATCGTGTTCTGGCCCGAGAGCGCGGCCGGACCCACCAACAACTGCATCGGGATCGGCCACGTCCTGCTCCAGCGTGGCCATCGCGTCGTGTTCGCCGTCGAGTCGTCCTGGGAGGGCCAGCTCGACGCGCTCGGCTTCGAGGAGCATCTGGTCGACCTGGCCGAGCCTCCGGAGGGACCCGTCGACGCCGGGCAGTTCTGGAAGGACTTCATCTCCGAGACCGCACCGGAGTTCCGCCGGCCGACGATCGAGCAGCTCGACACGGTCACCGCGCCGATCTGGAAGGAGCTGATCGACGGAGCCCGCTACAGCCAGGACCGGCTCGCCTCGATCCTCGACGACGTGGCTCCCGACGTCATCGTCGAGGACAACGTCGTGTGCTTCCCGGCCCTCCTCACGGCTGGCGCACCGTTCGTGCGCCTGGTGTCGTGCAACCCGCTCGAGGTCAAGGACCCGCTGCTGCCGCCGACGTTCTCGGGGTTGCCCACCACCGACTCCTCGGGATGGGGTGACTTTCGCGCGGCCTACGAACGGACCCATCGCGACATGTGGGACGAGTTCAACTCGTGGGTCACGAGCCAGGGAGCCAAGCCGTTGGACGACCTCGAGTTCGTCCACACCTCGGACCACCTCAACCTCTACCTCTACCCCCAGGTGGCCGACTACCAGCGGTCACGGGCGCTGGCGCCGACATGGCAGCGGCTCGACTCGTCCGTGCGCGCGACCGACGAGCCGTTCGAGGTGCCGGGCGAGCTGGCGGACGGCGACGGCTCGCTCGTCTACCTCAGCCTCGGCTCGCTCGGTTCGGCGGATGTGGAGCTGATGCAGCGCCTCGTCGACGTCCTGTCCACGACCCCGCACCGGTTCATCGTGTCGAAGGGCCCCCGACACGGCGAGATCGACCTCGCCGACAACATGTGGGGCGCCGAGGTGGTGCCCCAGACCAACGTGCTGCCGGAGGTGGACCTGGTCATCACGCACGGCGGCAACAACACGGTCACCGAATCCCTGCACTTCGGCAAGCCGATGCTGCTGCTGCCGCTGTTCTGGGACCAGTACGACAACGCCCAGCGGATCCACGAGATCGGCGCCGGCATCCGACTCGACACCTACGGCTTCTTGGACGACGAGCTCACCGGGGCGATCGACCGGCTGCTGGGCGACGATGCCCTGCGCAACCGGATGCGGATGGACGGCGAACGGATCCGCAACGCGGCCGGGACCGCCGTCGCCGCGGACCGGATCGCGGCGGTGGGAGCCCAGCGCGCCGGCTGACCGCGCGTCACAACCGACCGCGGCGGGCGAGGCTGACCCATCGGTCGCCACCGACGACGAGGTGGTCGAGCAGATCGACGCCCACGACCTCGCCGGCACGCACGAGCCGGCGGGTCAGGGCGATGTCGTCCCGCGACGGCTCGGGGTCGCCCGACGGATGGTTGTGCCCGAGCACGAGCGCGCTCGCGTTGGCGAGCAGCGCGTCCCGGAACACTTCCCGCGGTGACATGAAGGTGTGGTCGATCGAACCCACGGACACCGTGACCAGGTCGAGCAACCGGTGCTTGGTGTCGAGCAGGGCCGCGACGCAGCGTTCGCGGTCGCGGCCGGCCAGCCGGGGAACCAACAGCTCGGCCGCGGCCTCGGGGCTGGTGACCTCGGGCCGCTGGTCGGCGTCGGCCGGAGCGAACCACCGCTGTTCGCAGCTGGTGCACGGCGCGACGGTCGGCCGCACGACCTGACCATTGGCGGCTCCGACACTCCAGGCGGTGACGGTCACAGGCGGGCTCCCCGTCGGTGGGCGCCACAGCCTGCCGCGTCCGCGCCCCACCCCCGCCGCGGGGTCGACCGGGCCTGTGGATGGCCGTCCGCGCCGCCGCGCCGGGGACGACGATCAGACGAGGTCGGGGAAGAACAGCGACAGCTCGCGCCGTGCCGACTCGGGCGAGTCCGAGCCGTGCACGATGTTCTCGCCGATGACGGTCGCGAAGTCGCCGCGAATGGAGCCGGGGCTGGCCTCGAGCGGGTTCGTCGCGCCCATGATCTGGCGCATCCCCGCGATGGCGTCGTCCCCGGAGACACACATCGCCACCAACGGGCCCGAGGTGATGAACTCGACCAGCTCGCCGAAGAACGGCTTGTCGACGTGCTCGCCGTAGTGCTCCTCGGCCGTGGCGCGACCGAGGGTGATGAGCTCCAGCGCCTCGATCCGATAACCCTTGCGCTCGATGCGGGCGATGACCTCGCCGACGAGCCGGCGCTGCACGCCGTCGGGCTTGACGAGGATGAGGGTCTGCTCGGTGGCCACGGTGGACTCCAGGGTCAGCAACAGGTCGCGTGCGCTCGGGCGGGAGCCTTCCAGCCCGGCGCGCCGCAGGCAACCCGGCCGTCATTCAGGCGAGTGGGTAGACCCCGTCCGGCACCCCGGACCAGCGCTACCCACTCACGGGTCGTCGGATTCGCCGTCGAGCAGGTCCTCGATGGCGGAGCGGAACGCCTCCTCGTCCTCGAGCAGCTGCGCGATCTCGTCCGCTTCGGCCACGTCGAGGGGCTCGTCCTCGTCCTCGGGGGCGATCACGACCTCGTCGGCGTCCGCGCCGAGGGGGACGTAGTGGTCGCGGGCGGCGCCGACGGTCACCAGTGATCCGGCCACGAGGACGCCGTCGCCCTCGCCGGCGGTGGCCTCGGCCAGGGCCAGGGCGGCCACGAGGTCGTCGGCCACCTCGACGGCGGTGCCGGTCCCCTCCCAGGTGGCGACGGCGGCCCGGTGCATGCGCTCGACACTCGCGGCGCGCGGGGACGGGGCGGCCGTGACGACGACGTGGGAGGCGACGTCGCGCAGGGCCGCGAGGATCCCTTCGACGTCCTTGTCGTCGAGGCAGGCGGCCACGACGACGAGCTCGCGGAAGCCGAAGGCCTCGTCGAGGGCGGCGGCGGCGGCCGCGGCACCGTGCGGATTATGGGCCGCGTCGAGGACCACGGTCGGGTCGCGGTGAACGATCTCGAGCCGGCCGGGCACCACGGCCGCGCCGAAGCCGTGCCGGATCACCGCGTCCTCCATCTGCTCGAACGCCGTCCCCGTCAGGGCCGCGAACGCACCGAGCGCGAGCGCGGCGTTGTCGGCCTGATGCCGGCCGAAGACCGGCAGCAGTATCTCGTCGACCACCCGGTCACCGACCCGCAGCGCGAGCAGCTGGCCCCCAACGGCCACTTGGCGGTCGACGACCTCGAGGTCGTGACCAGCGGTCCACAGGGTGGCGTCGGCGTCGGCGACGGCGGCGTCGATGATCTCGCGTACATCCGGGCGCTGCACGGCGGTGACGACCTGTGCGCCGGGCTTGATGATGCCGACCTTCTCCCCCGCCACCTCGGCCGGGCTGTCGCCGAGCAGCGAGTGGTCGACGTCCACGACGTTGATCACGGCCACGTCACCGCGCACGAGGTTGGTGGCGTCCCACCGTCCACCCATGCCGACCTCGAAGATCCCGACGTCGGCGGGGGCGTCCGCGAACCACCAGTACGCCATCGCGGTCAGCTGCTCGAAGTAGGTCACGTGGTCGTCCGGGTGTGCCACGCGCGCGTCCCGGTCGACGAGGTCGGCCAGCGCGGCGACCTCGTCGTGGACCTCGGCGAAGCGCCGCGGGGAGATGTGGTGCCCGGCCAGGGTCAGCCGCTCGCGCACGGTCTGCAGGTGCGGCGAGGTGTAGGTGCCGGCCGACATGCCGGCGGCGGCGCACAGGGCACCGACCATCCGCACGACCGAGCCCTTGCCGTTGGTGCCGGTCACGTGCACCGAGGGGTAGGTCAGCTGGGGGTCGCCGAGCAGCCCCGCCAGGCGGGTGATCCGGTCGAGGTCGGGGATCATCCGACCCGGGCCGCGGGCCTCGAGGGCCGCGACCGCACGGGTGAAGGCGGCGTCACCATGGACGTCAGGAGGCACGGGCGCTCCGCTGGAGGGTTCGGGCGGTGGACGACCGGCAAGCGTACCGACGGGCCGACGGCGGATCGTGGCCCGGCCACCCGCTCAGGCGTGAGCCGCGGCTAGGCCTGGAGCGCCTTCAGCGCCTCGATGCGCTCCTCGAGCTGCGCGAGCGTGCGGGCGAGGTCCTCGCGCTTGTCGCGCTCACGCTGGACGACCTCGCCGGGGGCCCGTTCCACGAACGACGCGTTGGCGAGCTTGGCCTCGACCCGGTCCAGATCCGCACGGGCGCGCGCGAGCTCGTTGTCGAGCCGCTGGATCTCACCGTCGACATCGATCAACCCGGCCAGGTCGACCTGCGCCTGCCCGCTGCCGAACACGATCGTCGAGGCACCCGGCCGTTCGGTCAGCCGATCGACGACCTCGATGCGGGACACGCCCGCCAGGGCCGCCACCAGGTCCGCGTGGGCGGTCATGAGCGAGCCGTGCTCGGACGCGACGGTCAGCTCGAACCGCGCCGACGGCGGGATGTTGTTCTGGGACCGGAACCGGTTGACCTGGGTCACGAGGTCCTGGAGCAGCGCGAAGTCGTGCTCCGCCGCCGCGTCGGTGTCGCTCCGCGCACCGGGCCAGGCCGCGACCATGAGCGACCCGGACCCGCCGGACGAACCGGTCAGCGCCCGCCACAGGGACTCGGTGACGAAGGGCATCAGCGGATGGAGCAGTCGCAGCAGATCGTCGAGCACCCGCGCCAGCACGCGGCGCGCGACGTCGGCGGCATCCGGATCGTCGCCGTAGATGCGCACCTTGACCGCTTCGAGGTACCAGTCGGCGAGCTCGTCCCAGGCGAAGTGGTAGAGCCGACCCGACACGGTCTGCCAGTCGAAGCCGTCGTAGGCCGCATCCACCTCGGTGCGCACCGCCTCCAGGCGTGACAGGATCCAGCGGTCCTCGAGCGTGAGCTCCTCGGATGGCGGCAGCTCGCCAGGCTCCACACCGTCGAGGTTGGCGAGCGCGAAGCGGCCGGCGTTCCACATCTTGTTCGCGAACCGCTTCGTACCCTCGACCCACTCCTCGGCGATCGGCACGTCGGCGCCGGGCGCGGCGGACCGCAGCAGCGCGAACCGGGTCGCGTCAGCGCCGTACTTGTCGACGAGGTCGAGCGGGTCGATGACGTTGCCGAACGACTTCGACATCTTCTTGCCGTGCTCGTCGCGCACCAGCCCGTGGTTGTGCACGACGTGGAAGGGCACCTCGTCGAGCATCCACAGGCTGATCATCAGCATGCGGCTGACCCAGAAGGTGTTGATGTCGTACCCGGTGACGAGCACCGACGTGGGGAACCAGGTGTCGAGCTCCGGGGTCGGCTCGGGCCAGCCGAACACGCTGAACGGCCACAGCTGGGACGAGAACCAGGTGTCGAGCACGTCCTCGTCCTGCACCCAACCGTCCCGGTCGAGGTCGTCACGCGACACCTCGATCTCGCCGTCCGGGCCGTACCACGCCGGGATGCGGTGGCCCCACCAGATCTGACGCGAGATGCACCAGTCGTGCAGGTTGTCGAGCCACTCGAGGAAGGGCTTGGTGCGGCTCCGGGGCACGAACTCGGTGCGTCCGTCGCGGACCGCCTCGCCCGCCTTGTCCGCGAGCGGACGCATGGCCACGAACCACTGCTCCGACAGGCGAGGTTCGACCACGGTCTCGCACCGCGAGCAGTGGCCGACGGCGTGGACGTGCTCCTCGACCCCGACCAGCAGGCCCCGCTCCTCGAGCGCGGCCTTGACCGCCTCGCGTGCATCGAAGCGATCGAGCCCGGCGAACCGCTCCCCCACCGCGTCGGTGGTGGCAGCGCGGTCGTCGAGGATGTCGAGCACCTCGAGGTCGTGGCGCAACGCGATGGCGTGGTCGTTGGGGTCGTGCGCCGGCGTGACCTTGACCGCGCCCGACCCGAACTCCGGATCGACGTAGTCGTCGGCCACGATCGCGAAGGTGCGGTCCTGGAAGGGGTGGCGGACCTCACGCCCCACCACTGCGGTGTAGCGCTCGTCGTCGGGGTGGACCGCGATCGCGGTGTCACCGAGCATCGTCTCTGCACGGGTGGTCGCGACCTCGATCCCGCCCTCGTCGTCCGCGAACGGGTAGACGAACCGGACCAGCTCGCCCCGCACCTCCTCGTGTTCGACCTCGATGTCGGACAGGGCGGTGTGGCAACGCGGGCACCAGTTGATGATCCGGTTGCCGCGGTAGATCAGTCCCTGCTCGTACAGCGAGACGAACACCTCGCGCACGGCCCGCGAGCGCTGCTCGTCGAAGGTGAACACCTCCCGCGACCAGTCCGCGGACGCACCGAGCTTGCGCAGCTGCACCAGGATCTGGCCACCGGACTCCTCCTTGAACTGCCACACGCGCTCGAGGAACCGCTCCCGGCCGAGCTCGTGGCGATCGGTGCCATCCGCGGCGAGCTGGCGCTCGACCACGTTCTGGGTCGCGATGCCGGCGTGGTCGGTCCCGGGGATCCACACGGCGTTCTTGCCCCGCATCCGCTCGCGCCGGAGGATGACGTCCTGGATGGTGTTGTCCAGCGCGTGGCCGAGGTGCAGCGATCCGGTGACGTTCGGCGGCGGGATGACGATCGAGAACGGCTCCCCCTCGTCGTCGGGCTCGGCGTGGAACAGCCCGGCGGCTGCCCAGTCCTCGTACAGGTCGGGCTCGACGGTGGCCGGGTCGTAGGCCTTGGGGAGCTCGGTCATCGGGTGGTCTCGTCGTCCGGAGAGCATGGCGGGCCTGCGCGGCTGTGGCGTCGCCCCGGCTGGTGCCGGGGGCGGGGGCAGGCGTCGCGGACGGCCGAGCGTAGCCAGGCCCGCCCGCCGGATTCACGCGGGACCGACCGCGTCGGTCAGGGTTGGGTGCCCTCCTGGGTGCCCTCCCAGACCAGCTGCAGCCACGACGGGACGTCCTCCGCCCAGATGCGTGGCGGCGCGGAGCCGTCCGCGGGGACGACCAGCAGCCGCTCCGCCGAATCCACCATCGCGACCCAGCGCCCGTCGGGCGACACGGCGCTCGAGGTCACGGTGTAGTTCTCGGGCGCATCGACCTCCCAGATCACGCCACCGCCCCGCTCGGGCGTGACGACGAGCCGTCCGTCCCGGTGCTCGGACCTCACGCCTTCCGGGAGGTGCTGCGCGACGCCGGGGCCGATGCGCCGTCGATCGACGACGTCCCCGGTCGCGGCATCGATCACGATCATCTGCTCGCCCGACGCTTCCCACGATCGGAGCAGGATGCCGTCATCGGTCCAGGCCGCCACCTCGCCGCCGTCACGCTCGCAGCGGAGCGGTTCGACCTCGCCGTCGGGACGGGCCACGTGGAGGCAGTTGCCGTCGCTGGTCCACTCCGCCCACGCGACCGCGGCGTCGGGGGCCGGGGTCGGGTGGTCGGAGAGGTGGTCGAGCCCGGGCGGGTGCGCGATGCCGAACGCCAGCACCAGGCCGACGACCCCGACGACCAGCACGGCGGCGACCGCCAGCAGCACGGCGCTGCGACGCTGCTGCGGACGAGTGCCCTCGGGTGCGCTCATTCGGACTCACCTCCGCGGTCGGATGCCGACACCTCGCGGCGGGCCCGACCGAGCCCGACCGCGAGCAGCACGAGCAGGAGCCCGACGACCAACAGCGTCGCCGGTGCGCCGATGGCGTCGCCGAACAGCTCGAACGCGAGCTGGGGGACCAGCACGAACAGGCCCACCGCACCGACCGCGAGCTGGGCTGCCTCGTCGGCGACGACAGCGACACCCACGATCGCCGCGGCGGTCGCGACCCCGACCACGAGCAGGACGAGCCGGTCGTCGAAGGAGGTGAACTGGACCGCCAGGAGCGCGAGGACGTGGCCCACAACGGTGGCAACCCGTGGCGGCTCGAGCCAGCCGCCGAGGCCGAGCATGGCCCAGGCGATGCCGACCGCCCAGAACGTCAGCCCGATCCAGAGCACGTCCGGCTCCAGCGCCGGGCGCGCGAACAGGGCGCCGACCAGGATCGATGCCGACGCGAGCAGGACCAGCTGCGACAGCGCGCGGCGGCGCAACAGGTAGACGGGGAGCGACACGGCGACGGTCGTGATCCCGACCGCCAGGGCCACATCGGCCTCGGACCAGCCGAGGACATCGGCGGCGACGATGCCCCCGAGCCAGCCCGAACCGGCGACGGCACCGGCGAGCAGGACGCTCACGAGCCGGCGGATCGGGGGGCGCCCGACGCCGCGGA
>CAZSQF010000055.1:0-13625 GCA_964608935.1 uncultured Actinomycetota bacterium
TTCGGGGTGGAGGTGAGCGGATTTGAACCGCCGACTTCTTCGTTGCGAACGAAGCGCTCTGCCAGGCTGAGCTACACCCCCCAGGGTGGGTACCACGCCTCGAACGAAGCACGGAGCGAGCCGGGATGGTAGCCCTCGGCGCGCAGGGCCGCCAAAGGGCTACGCCGGGCCGTCGGCGCCCAGAACCTGCTCGAGCACCTCGCGGTGAGCATCCAGGGCCTTGCGCAGCTCGCGCTGCCCCGCCGCGGTCGTGAGGTCCCCCCTCGTCCGCTCGGTGATGGCCCGCGCGCTGTCGGTCGCGCGACGCAGCCCTCGTGTCAGCCCGTCCGGGACGTCGATCGTCACCAGCACCGACAGGATCTCCTGCATCAGGTCGAGCAGCTGCTCCGCGTCGTCGAGTCGACCGGCGCGAACATGATCGAGGCTCGCCCGGCGCAGCTCGCCCACCGCCTCGGCGAGACCGTGCAGCCAGCTCGCGTCGTCGACCTCGACCTCGTCGGGCCCGGGCATCGGCTCGCCGGCGACGGCCGCCCGGGTCAGGACCGCCTCGGCGACCTCCTTCGCGGCGTCCTGGACGAAGCCGGCGTGCAGGACGCCCGGGTAGGGGGCGCACGCATCGGTTGCCGCCATCAGGGATCGGCGGGCATCCACGATCAACTCGCCGACCCGGGCCTGTTCACCGCGGTGGATGGCACGGATCGCGCTCGCGGCCGCACGGGTCGCCTCACGCGCGGCGGCGAGGCCGGTCTCGCGAGCCGCGTGGCGGGCGACGAGCCGCTCCCGGACCGGCTCGGTCAACGCAAGCAGCTCGCCGGCGTCAGGCACGTCAGTCGCCCCACCGCCGGAGTCGGACCCCGCTGCTCGACCAGCCCTCGTCGCCGACCGCAGCCGATACCGGCTCGCGCGCCGGCTCCTGCGGCAGATGAAGATCGGCGACGACGCGACGTGCTTCGTCGCGCTGGAGCTTCAGGCGGCGCAGGAGGACCGTGTAGCCGGCGGCCGCCGCGGCCGTCAGCAGGAACGCCACCCACAGCACGCCGCCGATGAGCAATGCCAACAGCAAGGTGGCGCCGGTCCCTGCCATCAGGCGCACGAACCGGGTGCGTCGGCGGGCGATCATGGGATCCTCACGGTGTGGTTGCAGACGGGACGAGCGGGCGACGTGCTCGTCGGCGTAGGGCGGGCTCGAGTCGGCCGCCGTGCCGACCGGGTCGTGGGAGAGCTCCCGACCGACGATGCGGCCGGCGTCGCTCGGGACCAGCAGCTCACGGCTGCTCCCCCGCCGACCCGGTGCGGTGCGTAGGACGTCCATGGCGCGCTCGAATCCTCCGACCGTGGCGTGCGGGGAGCTCTTGCGGGAGCGGAGCGCGCTGGGGACCAATAGCGCGGCCCAGATCAGGACCAGCAGGACCAGCGCCTCGTTCACCGCACCCTCACGGTGTCGCCTCCGGTCGCTCGCCGAGGGTGGTCGGCGGGCGACTGGACGGTAACACCGTCGCTTGAGCGCACGAAGCACCCGCAACGTCGGTCACGCTGCCGTGCTTGTCTAGCTCAGGTCGACGTCGCCCGATCGGCCGCCGGTCTTGCGGACGAGGCGCAGATCGGTGACGACCACGTCGCGCTGCACGGCCTTGAGCAGATCATAGAGGGTGAGCGCGGCGACGCTCGCGGCGGTCATGGCCTCCATCTCGACGCCCGTGCGGTCCGTGGCGTGTGCGGTGGCGGTGACCTCGGCAACGCCCGCCTCGGCGTCGACCGTGACCTCGACCTCGACCGAGGTGAGGCGGACCTGATGGCACAGCGGGATGAGCTCCGGGGTGCGCTTGGCGGCCTGGATGCCCGCGATGCGTGCCACCGGCAGCGCATCCCCCTTCGGCAGGTCGCCGTCCGCCAGCCGGGCCGCCGTCTCTGACGTCATCACGACCCGGCAGCTGGCCGTGGCCGTCCGCTCGGTGACGTCCTTGCCGCCGACGTCGACCATGCGCGCACGGCCCCGGTCGTCGAGGTGGGTGAGGTCGTCCGCGTCAGCCATCGTCGCTAGTCCACGAGCAGCTGCACGTGGACCTGTTCGCCGGCCCCGATCTCGGTGACGTCCTCGGAGACCACGGCGAGGCCGTCCGCCTGGGCGATCGACGAGATCACGTGCGAGCCCTGCGCCCCGGTCGAGGTGGCTCGCCACGCCCCGTCCTCGCGTGACAGGCGCACGCGCAGGTAGGAGCGCTTGTTCGGCGGGCTCGACAACGGTTCGGTCGCGGTCGCGACGACCGTCGGCCGCTGCACGTCGCGTCGTCCCTGCATCTGTCGGATCGCCGGTCGGACGAACACCTCGAACGAGACGTAGGCCGACACGGGGTTACCGGGCAGCCCGATGACGGGCACGCGGCCGATGTGCCCGCGGATCTGGGGCATGCCGGGCTTCATCGCCACCTTCGTGCTCGTCACCTCTCCCATCGCCCCGATCACGTCCGGGAGCAGGTCCCGGGTCCCGGCGCTGGCCCCGCCGGTGCACACGAACAGGTCGCAGTGGCCGAGGTTGGTGTCGAACGCGTACATGAGCGCCTTGCGGTCGTCGCGCACGACACCGGTGGAGAACGGCACCGCTCCGGCGGCGCGCACCATCGCCGCGAGCATCGGACCGTTCGAGTCGCGGATCTGTCCCGGTCCCGGCTCGTCCTCCGGGCGGACCAGCTCGTCACCGGTGGACATGACCACGACCCGGGGCGGGGGGACGCACCTGACCCGGGTCGTCCCAGCCGCCGCCAGCAGGGCGACGTCGGCCGGGGACAGACGCCGCCCGGTGGCGATCAGCGGCTGACCGGGCGTGAAGTCCTCACCGGGCCGGCGCACGTTGGCGCCACGGGGAACCGCCACATGGACGGCCACCTCGTGCCGGTCGCCCGACACCGTCACCTCGACGGGCACGACCGTGTCAGCCCCGGGCGGCAGCGGGGCACCGGTCATGATGCGCACGGCCTGACCCGACTGGATGGTCGGCAGCTCGGCGGCGCCCGCCCCGATCTCGCCGATCACGGGCAGGGTCACCGGATGGTCCTGGGCGGCTGTCACGATGTCCGTGGCAACCAGCGCGTAGCCGTCCATCGCGGCGTTCGGGAACGCCGGGACGGTCACATGGCTCGTGATGTCGTCGGCCAGGACCAGTCCGAGCGCATCCGCCAGGCGCAGCTCGATCGGCTCGCTCCTCGGCAGCATGTCGAGGATGCCCTCGAGGTGGTCCTCGACCGGCGTCAGCTCCGCGGCCGGCGTGACCTCGGTGCGCCCGTGTCCGACGAAGCGGGTCACGCGTGCCCCCCCGGTCCGGCAACCGCCGCCTCACGTTCATCGAGCCAGGCCTTGAGCCAGTCCACGAACGCCGGCCCGAGGTCGTCTCGATCGGCGGCGAGCTCGACGGTGGCCTTGAGGTAGCCCAGCTTGTCGCCGGTGTCGTGCCGGCGCGCGTCGAGACGGATGCCGACGATCGGTTCGTCCGCGGCCATCGCCTGGAGGCCGTCGGTGAGCTGGATCTCCCCGCCACGTCCCGGAGGCGTGGCCCGCAGCACGTCGAAGATGCTCCCGGGCAGGACGTAGCGACCGACGATGATGAGGTTCGACGGCGCCTCGTCGGCCGGCGGCTTCTCCACCAGCCCCGACACGAGGTACTCGCCCTCCTCGTCGCCGGGCGCGACCTCGACGACCCCGTACCGGTGGACCTCGGCGTGCGGCACCTCCATCAGGGCGATCACCGGCCGCCCGGTCCGTTCGTGCGCCTCGATCATGCGCTCCAGGAACCTCGCGCCAGGATCGACGATGTCGTCGCCGAGCAGCACGGCGAAGCTCTCGTCCGCACGCACGTGACCGGCCCCCATCAGCACGGCGTGGCCAAGCCCCAGCGGCTCGTGCTGGCGGACACTGTGGATCGTCGCGAGCTCGGTCACGTCACGCACCAGCGCGAGCTCGTCCGCCTGGCCCTTGGCCTCGAGCGCCGCCTCGAGGTCGAGCCGACGGTCGAAGTGGTCCTCCATCGCCGCCTTGCCGGTCGAGGTGACGAACAGCACGTCGTCGATGCCCGCACGGGCGCACTCCTCGACGATGTACTGCACCGCCGGCTTGTCGACCACCGGCACCATCTCCTTCGGGATGGCCTTGCTCGCCGGCAGGAACCGGGTACCGAGCCCTGCCAACGGCAGGACGGCCTTGCGGACCACGGGCGCTCCCTCGACGCGACGGCGTGCCGCAGATCGCGGCGGGGCGAGCCTATCGACGCCGACGGCCCACGCCGGCCTTGGACCACCTCGTAGGATCCGGGCCGGAGGTGGGGCGTGGACGACGAACGGAAGGCGGCCCTGCGAACCTCGACCCTGGCCGCGCGTCGCGACCTCGGCCAGGGCCAGCGGACCGAGGCCGCGGCGGCGGTGACCGCACGGATCCTCGCCCTGCCCGAGCTGCGTTCGGGCGCCACGGTCCTGCTGTACGCGGCGATGCGCGACGAGCTGGACGTCGCCGGCCTGGTCGCCCCGATCCACGAACGCGGCGGTCGGACCCTGTTCCCCCGGGTGCGGGACGACGAGCTCGAGATCGTCGCCGCCCACGACCTGCGCACCCTCCAGCTCGGCTACCGCGGCATCCGCGAGCCGGCAGGGCCGGCGCTCGACCCCGACATCGTCGACGCGGTGGTCGTCCCCGGCGTCGCCTACGACCCCCACGGGGGACGCCTGGGGCAGGGGGGCGGCTACTACGACCGGCTGCTGCCCCGTCTGCCTGCCACGGCCGTCCGGATCGGCGTGTGCTTCGCGTGCCAGGTCGTGCCGTGGGTCCCACGACAGGAGCACGACGCCGGCGTCGACCTCGTGGTCACCGAGCGCGCCGTGTACCGGGCCGGGGCGCGGGCCGAGGACTGATGTGAGCCCGGCCGCGCAACTCGCTTGCGACAGCGCGCACCGTCGGGCATGCTCAGCACTCACCACCCCCGAGTGCTAATCGCCCCGCGTCCCGCGTCGGGGCACACGCAGGAGCACGGCGATGCCCACGTACGAATACGCCTGCCGGCAATGCGGTGAGCACCTCGAGGTCGTGCAGTCCTTCCGCGACGGCCCGCTGACCGAGTGTCCGGGCTGCGGTGGGGAGCTGCGCAAGGTGTTCAGCGCTGCCGGGCTCATCTTCAAGGGTTCCGGCTGGCACGTGAAGGACTACGGCACGTCCCGGTCCTCGCGGTCCGGCGGAGCCTCGAGCGACACCGGCGCGTCCAGCGACAGCGGGTCCAAGGACTCGACGTCGAAGGACTCGACCGAGAGCAAGAAGGACAGCGACTCGTCCTCGAGCACGTCGAGCTCCTCGACGGCCGAGAAGAGCGCCTGACCAGAGGTTCTCCACAACCGCCCGTGACCCGGTCGGCCCGGCGGTTGGCCGGTGTGGTCGGCTGCCGGCGTGCCTGCTGACCGACGTCCTCGCCTCCCACGGCTGCTCGACGGCCCGCCGGTCGCCCTGCCCGCAGCGGTCGACGCGATCAGCGAGCGCTGGTGGCGGACCCGACCACGGGTGCGGGCCGCCATCGCCGCCACCGCGGTGCTGGTCGTGGTGGCCGGCGGCATGGGACACGTCGCGTCGTCCCCGTGGGGCGCACCGGTGACCGTGCTGGTCGCATCCGGCGACCTCGAGGTGGGCCACGTGCTCGGCCCGTCCGACGTGCGGCGGACGGCGTGGCCGTCCGATCTCGTGCCGGACGGGGCGGTGACCGCCGCGACCGGCACGGTCGTGGCGCCTCTGCCCGCCGGCGCTGTCGTGACTGAACGACACGTCGCCGACGACGGTCTCGGCGCCGCCCTGCCCGACGGGCACGTTGCGGTACCGCTCCCGGTCGAGCTGCTCCCGGCGGTCCCCGTCGGTGCCCGGCTCGACCTCGTCGGCGCCGACCTCGACGCCCGTGGCGTGACCCTCACCCGCGAGGCGCTGGTCCTGTCGGCCGATGCGAGCCACGTCTGGGTCGCGGTCGAGCACTCGGCGGCGGCCGATGTCGCGGCGGCCGGGGCCAGCGGGAGGCTGACCGCGGTCGTGCTGGCGCCCGACTGAACGCGGACCTGCGCTGCCCGGCGCCGGCGGCCCCCTACGCTGCCGCCGGCTCGCCGGACGCGGCCCGTGCCGCACCGGCCCGCTATCAGCGTGCTGCTCATCCAGGCCGTCGTGCTCGGGCTCCTGCAGGGGCTGACCGAGTTCCTGCCGGTGTCGTCGTCGGGCCACCTCCAGGGCGTCCCCTACCTGCTCGGCTGGGACAGCGGCAGCCTCGCGTTCGACGTCATGGTGCACGCCGGCACGCTCGTCGCCGTGGTGTGGTACTTCCGCAGCGACCTGTGGTGGCTCGCGGCCCACGCCCTCGGTCCGCGCGGAACCGACACCAGCGAGCGCCGGCAGGCCTGGCAGCTGATCGGCCTTCTGGCCCTCGGCTCGCTGCCCGCCGCGGCTGCCGGCCTGATGTTCGCGGACGTCTTCGAGGCCGCGTTCGCCTCGCCGCGCATCGTCGCGGGCTTCCTCTACCTCACGGCGGTCCTGCTGTGGGCCGCCGAGCGCATCCGCGCCCGTCGCGCCGTCGCCGCGGTCCCCGGGGTGGTGGACGTGGACACGGTCCCGGCGACCGACGACGTCGGTCGCGACGAGTGGTCCGTCACGGCCGGCGACGCGGTGGTCATCGGCGTCGCCCAGGCCCTTGCGATCTTTCCGGGGGTGTCGCGTTCCGGCGCGACGATCGCCGCCGGGATGTCGCTCGGGCTGTCCCGCACGGCCGCGGCCCGGTTCTCGTTCCTGCTGTCGATCCCGGTGATCATCGGGGCCACGGCGGTGACCCTGCCCGGCCTCGGCACGCTGCAGCCGGGAGCACTGCCGTTCGGGCCGGTCGAGATCGCCGTGGGAGTGACCGCGGCAGCGCTCAGCGGCTACTGGGCGATCCGGCTGCTGCTCGACCTGGTGGCCCGACGCAGCCTGCTCGTGTTCGCCGGCTACGTGGTGGCGTTCGCGACACTGCTGCTCGGCGCGACGTTCGTGCTCGGATAGCGCGGCGTGCTCGGATCGCACCCCCGGCCGGCACCGCACACGAACGCCGCGACCTGCTGCCTAGAGTGTCCGGACGGGCAGAATGCGGCGAGGAGGAACCCGGGTGCACGACGTGCGAGCAGCGACGGCGGCGCTAGCCGTGCTGGCCCTCATCCTGGTCGGGTGCGGCGGGGGAGCCGATGCGACCGACGGGGGTGGGGGCGAGGTCGATCCGGAGATCGCCACACGCGAGTCCGCCACCGCGCATCTGTGCGAGCTGTGGGAGCAGGCACGGACCGCCGATGACGCGGCCACCGCGCAGGCCGCTCTCGACGCCGCGGACGAGTTCGTCGCGGACCTGCCCACGAACCTGCGCCAGCCCGCCCGCGGCGACGCCCGGATGCAGTGCGGGTCGGCGGAACGCGAGGCCAAGCAGCGCATCCACAGCGAACGCAGCGGGGATTGATGTCGGCCGGCCGCTCCCCGTGCGACCGTCAGACGCCGAGCACGTCGTGGAGGAACGCCGCGATGCGCGGATAGGCATCGATGCGGTTGGCAAGCTTGGCCAGGCCGTGGCCTTCGTCGTCGTACACCCGCAGCTCGCACGTCACGCCGCGGCCGGTGAGCACCTCGTGGATCTGCTCGGCCTCCGACAGCGGCACTCGTGGATCGTTGGCGCCGTGGACGATGAACAGCGGCGCGCGCATGCGCTCGACGTGCCTGATCGGTGATGCCTCGAGCAGCATCTGCCGGTCGTGCTCCAGCGAGCCGTACTCGCGCTCACGGAACGCCCGTCGCCACGGAGCGGTGTTCTCGAGGAACGTGACCAGGTTCGAGATGCCGACGATGTCGACGCCGGCCGCCCACCTCTCGGACTGGAACGCGAGGCCGGCCAGCACCATGTACCCGCCGTAGGACCCGCCATAGAGGGCCGCCCTCGTCTCGTCGAGGTCGGGCTGGCTGGCGAGCCAGTCGTGCAGCGCGGCGAGGTCGCGGACCGAGTCGAGCCGCTTGTCGACGTCGTCGAGGTGCTGGTAGCTGCGCCCGTAGCCGGTCGAGCCGCGCACGTTGGGCGCCACGACGGCGAAGCCCTGGGCCACGAGGTACTGCGTGAGCGGTGCGAACGAGGGGCGGTACTGGGCCTCGGGCCCACCGTGGACCACGACGACCACCGGCAGTGGGGACGAGCCGGCGACGTCGCGTGGCCGGAACACGAAGGCCGGCACCTCGAGCCCGTCGAACGACCCGAAGCGCACCAGCTCCGCGTCCACGAACGTGGCCGGGTCGACCCCGCACGGGCTCGCGGTGAGCCGGTCGAGCGTGTGCGTGTCGGTGTCGTAGCGCCATGCGTCGCCCGGCACGATCGGCGAGCTGTAGCCGAAGGCGACATAGCGGCCGTCACGGGTGAACCGGAACGTGCCGGCGACGCCCTCGCCGGGCAGCGGCACGCGGGCGGTGACCTCGAGGGTGCCGGGGTCGCGCAGCTCGGCACGGGAGCGACCATCCTCGTTCCACGCGACGAGCAGGTGCCGCCCGGACCAGTCGACGCCACAGCCGGTCGGCCAGCCGGGCTCCACGACGTAGGCCCAGGTGCCGTCGGGCGTGCCGCGAGCCACGCCGGAGAACCCCCGCCCCACGTCCGTCGTGAAGAAGAAGGCCGAACTGTCGGGCAGCCACGAGGGCGTGCCGACGAGCGCCGAGCCGTCGTGCGGGGCGAGCTCGACGACCGCCGGGTGGTCCTGGGTGGCCGGATCGCCGACGACCTCGGCGAGGTCGACCAGCTGCACGCGGTTGTCGCCCGGCAGGGTCGTGAGCTCGCTCACCGCGAGGTAGCGACCGTCCGGCGAGAAGCCTCCGGGCTGGGTCCAGCCACCCGTGGCGTACACGCACCACTCGTCACCGGTGACGAGGTCGCGCACCCAGGTGTCGAACGCCACGCCGTCGCCACGGTTGGTCGCGTAGGCCGCCCACCGCCCGTCACGGGTCACCCCGCCGGGCCGGTGGATGCGGTCGGGGTCGACGACCAGCGGATCGAGGTCGTCCGGACTCTTGAGCGGTCGCTCAGGGGCATCCGGTGCGGTGTAGAGCTGGTAGCGCTCGTTGCCGCCGTCGTCGGTGGCCAGCAGCAGCAGGTGACGCCCCTCGCCCTGGGGGTCCGCGGGGAGGTAGCCGGCGCCGATCGGCTCGGCGAAGTCGGTGACCTGCGCGAGCTCCTCGGCGGCCACGGGCAGGCCGGCGCCGGCGCCGAGGTCGAGTCGGTGCACCTGCGAGGTGCCGGGCAGGTCGGACGAGATCAGCAGCTTCGCCGCGTCGGGCGACCAGCCAGACGGGCTGGCCGTGCGGATCTCGAGGTAGGTCCGGATGTCGGGCGTCGGTTCGGTCATGTTCCGTGAGGGTAGGCCGCCGACGGCCTGCCTCGGCACGCCCTCACGCCGCGCTCTCCGCCGGCTCGGCCGCCCGCGCCCCGGCACGACGGCCGCGGGTGCGGCGCGTCGTGTCCATCCGGAACGCCAGCCGGGCGAGCACGAAGCTGATCGGCACCCACGCGACGAGCCACAGCAGCTCGGTCGTGACGTCGCCGATGCCCGCGCCGTGCAGTGCGACCTCGCGCATGCCCTCGACGAGCGGGGTGATCGGCAGCACCTCGGCGACACGCTGCACCGACGCCGGCAGCGCCGCGAGCGGGAAGAACATCCCCGACAGGAACATCAGCGGCATCGTGGCGAGCCCGGCCAGGTTGTTGGCGGCGTCGACGCTCGGTGAGCGGCCGGCGATGGCGAATCCCAGCGCGAGGAAGGTGAGGTTGCCGAGGGTCGCGAGCAGGAGCAGCCATAGCGGGTTGCCGATGACGGTGCCACCGAGCGCGACGCCGAGGCCGAGCAGGAGCACGACCTGTCCGAGCGCCACGACCACCCGGGCCAGCACCTGGCCCGCGATGAACGCGGACGGCGAAACGGGTGCGGCGGTGAGGCGACGCAGCACCTTGGTCTCGCGGAAGCGGGCGACCGACCCCGCGATGCCGACCATCGTGAAGTTCATCAGCCCCATCGCCAGCATGCCGGGCAGCACGAAATCGAAGTAGTCCAGGGCGGCCGCGGCGTCACCGACGCCGACGTCCCCGATCGGGGTGATCGACAGGTCGTAGAGGCTGAAGACCAGCAGGAACAGCACGGGGAAGATCGCAGCACCGAGCAGGGCGGTGCGGTCGCGCAGCAACATCTTGAGGCTGGCGACGGTCAGGTCGAGGGTCTGGCGCATGTCGGCCCCTCCTGGGGTCGGTCGAGACTTGTGCTTCAGGTTCAGGTTCAGTCGCGCAGCCGGCTGCCGGTACGGGCGAGGAAGACGTCCTCGAGCGTGGGCGCCGCGATGCGCACGTGGTGCCGCTCGCCGAGGGCCGCGATGTGGCCCGCAGGCGTGTCGAGTGCGACGAGCTGGCCGTGGTCGATGATCGCGACCCGGTCGGCCAGCACCTCGGCCTCCTCCATGTAGTGGGTCGTGAGCACCACGGTGCGGCCTTCGTCGTTGATCGCCCGGACCAGGTCCCACAGGTTGCGGCGGGCCTGGGGGTCGAGCCCGGTGGTGGGCTCGTCCAGGAACACCACCTCGGGGTCGTTGACGAGTGCCGCGACGATGGAGAACCGCTGCGCCTGGCCACCCGAGAGCTGCCCGACCAGCGCGTTGCGCTTCTCGGTCAGTCCGACCAGCTCGAGCAGGCCGTCGGGGTCGCGACGGGTCCGGTAGAACGACCCGAACAGGACGAGGATCTCCCGCAGCGTCAGGTGCTCGAAGTAGGACGAGGCCTGCAGCTGCACGCCGATGCGCTGCTTGATGTGCTCACGCTGGCGCACGACGTCGAGGCCCAGCACCTCGGCCGTGCCGGAGGTGGGCCGACCGAGTCCCTCCAGGATCTCGAGCGTGGTGGTCTTGCCGGCGCCGTTGGGTCCGAGCAGCGCGAACACCTCGCCCCGGTCGACCTCGAAGCTGATGCCGGCGACGGCGTCGAACACGCCCCCGTCGGGGTGCGGATAGGTGCGGACGAGGTCGCGCACACGGACGGCGGCATCGGGACAGGTCATCGGGGGCCTCCACGGACACGGGTCGGGGCGTCGGTGGAGACACTGCCCGATGGCGCTGACATCCATCTGACGTGCCGCTGACGGACGCTGACGCGCCGGGGTCAATCGCCGGCGGGGAGCAGGTCGTCACGCTCCCGGCCGGCCGCGAGGGCGGTATCCGCCACGGCGTCGCCGAGCTGCGCACGGGCGCCGGCCTCGATGCGATCGACGTGCCAGCGCTCGCCGGCGACGAGTCCCTGGGGCTCCCGCAGCGCGGCGGCGCGGCCGAGCCGCTGCAACGCGACCTCGGGCTCGCCGGCCGCGAGCGCCGCCGCGGCCGCAGCCTCGAGCAACAGCGGCCAGGTGGACCCGGGCGGCAGTCCCCGCACGAGCGCGACGGCGGAGTCGACCGCGGCGGTGGCCGCGGCAGCCTCCCCCTGTGCCGCACGGGCGAATGCGATCCCGGCCAGGGCCTCCGCGGCGCCGTGGCGCTCCCCCATGGCGACCAGGGCGTCGGCCGCCTCGCGGTGGTGGGCGACGGCGGCCTCGTAATCGCCGGCACGGTGCGCGACCATCCCCAGCGCCTGCCGCGCGAACGCGGCGGCGGCGTCACGCGGTGAATCCACGTCGGCGAGGACCTCGTCGAGCTCGCGCGTCGCGCCGTCGAGATCGCCGTCGAGCATCGACAGCATCGCCCGTTGGCACCGGATGCCACGAACCTGCTCGAGGGCGCCGATCTCGCGCGCCAGCGTGACCGCCGTCGTCAGGTCGGTGCGAGCAGCGGCGTAGTCACCGGCGCGGGTGCGCAGCCCGGCTCGGAGCTCATGGGTCTGGAACCGGGCCCACCGGTCGCCCGTCACCTCGGCGAGCTCGAGCGCGCGCTGCGACTCGGCGAGGGCCATCTCGGGCTGGCGGGTGTTGGCCGCCGCGACCGCGCGGGCGAAGTGGACGGCGGTCTCGATCCAGCGGTTGCCCGCTTCGCGGGCCAGCGCGAGCGCGGCATCCATCTCGGTGACCGCGGTCCCGGGGTCGTGGTCGACGACCAGACGGACGTAGGCGACCAGCAACGACACGGTGGCGCGATCGCTCGGGTCGAGCCTCGCACCGTGGCGGTCGAGGTGCGTGCGCGCCTCCTCCGCCGCGGCGGCGATGTCACCCGGGTGGCTGCGGGCGAACAGGCGCAGCAGCCCGAGCCATCCCCACGCGACCGCGGCGTGTGGCGCAGGCTCGCCGTCGGCGGCGACGGCGCGCTCGAGCCATCGGACGCCCTCGGCGACGTGGTCGTGGAGCCACCAGAACCACGCCAGGTCGCTTGCCATCCGCTGCGCCCGGTCAGGGCGGCAGCGGATGAGTCGTTCCAGCGCCGCCCGCATGTCGTCGTGCTCACGGTCGAGGCGGTCGAGCCAGACCAGCTGCTCGGGCCCCTGGAGCCCCGTGGCGGCCGCGGCGGCCCGCCGCGCCAGCTGCTCCGCGTGCCGGTCCCTGACCGCGTCGGCCTCGCTCCCCTGTTCCTCGAGCCGTGTCCGCGCGAACTCGCGGATGGTCTCGAGCATGCGGACGCGCGTGTCGGCCGCGTCCGAAGCGAGCTCGACCATCGACTTGTCGGCCAGCTCGGCCAGCGTCGGCAGGACGTCCTCGCCGGCGATGTCGTCCCCCGAGCACACCGACTCGGCAACGTCGATGGCCGGCGGTGTCGCGAACACGCCCAGGCGGCGTAGCACGACCCGCTGGCGCTCGTCGAACAGGTCGTGGCTCCACGCGACCACGGCCTCCAAGGTGCGCTGGCGGGGCACGGTGCGGTCACCGCCAGTGAGCAGCCGGAACCGGTCCGACAGCCGGGCTTCGAGCAGGTGGGCCGGCACGGTCGCGATCCTGGCCGCCGCCAGCTCCAGGGCCAGCGGGACACCGTCCAGGCGACGACAGATCTCGCCGACCACGGCCGCGTTGGCGCGATCGAGCTGGAACGCCGGGTCGGCGGTCCTGGCCCGATCCACGAACAGTCGCACCGCGTCGATCTCCAGCAGCCGCGCCGGGTCGCTCTCCCCGACGGGTGGGAGGCCGAGCGGCGTCACCGGGAACAACGCCTCTCCGGGCAGGTGGAGGGCCTCCCGGCTGGTCGCGAGCACCTGCACCCCCGGGCCGGCGTGCAGCAGCGCGCCGGCCACGGCGGCGGCTGCGTCGAGCACGTGCTCGCAGTTGTCGAGCACCACCAGGACGTCCCGGTCGGCGAGGTGGGCCGACAGCCGCTCGGCCAGTGGGCGCGTCGGCGTCGGCCGCACCCCCGGCGCGGGGGCGACCCGAACCGGTGCAGGCACACCGACGGCGGTCGCCACGTGCGCCGGCACGTCGCCGGGGTCGGCGATCGCGGCCAGCTCGACGACGGCCACGCTGTCCAGGGGACGCTCGAGCGGATCGTGGACCGCCTCGAGCGCGAGCCGGCTCTTGCCCGTCCCGCCGGGGCCGACCAGGGTGAGCAGCCGGGCCTCGGACAGGCGCGCACGAACCTCGGCCAGCTCGCGCTCGCGCCCGACGAAGCTCGTCCTCGGGGCGGGT
>CAZSQF010000056.1:0-10159 GCA_964608935.1 uncultured Actinomycetota bacterium
GCCGCGGGCGACGTCGTAGACGGGGCGGTTCCAGCGGTAGATCGTCCCGTTGTGCAGCACCAGCTCGGGCAGATGCGGCACCTCCCCGCGCTCGAGCAGCTGCTCGGGCTCCTCCTCGTCAAGCAGGGGCAGCAGCGCCGAGAAGTAGCGCACGTTCTCGTCGAACAGGTCCATCGGGCCGTCGATCCAGCGCTCGCCGAACCACACCCGCGGGCGGACACCTTGGGCGGTCAGCTCCTCGGTCCGGGTGTCGATCGTCTGCTCGAACAGGGCGATCCGGGTCTCGCGCCACAACTGCTTGCCCAGGAAGAACGGGGAGTTGGCGCCGACGGCGACCTGTGCCGCGGCACCCGCCTGCGCCGCGTTCCACAGCCGCGCGAACCCGTCGGGGCTGACCTGGAGGTGGAGCTGCACGGACGTGGCCGCGGACTCCATGGTGATCGAGCTGGCCTGGAGCGACAGTGTCTCGGCGCCCTCGATCTCGAGGTGGAGGTCCTCGCCCCGGGCCTCGAGGATCTGCTCGTTGAGCAGGTGGTAGCGGGGGTTGGCCGACAGGTTCTGGATGGTGATGTGCAGGTCGTCGAGCGTCGGCAGGATGCCGATCATCGCGACGTTTGCGTCGAGCTCCTGCGCGCGCCGGTGCGCATGGCGGAAGGAGGTGTCGAGCTCCTCCTCGATCTCGCGGAAGACCATGGCGTTGAGCTTGTGGGGCGCCAGGTTGAACTCGATGTTGAACTGCGCGAGCTCGGTCTGGAAGTCCTCCGACTCGAGCCGTGACAACAGCTCGGCGTTGATCATCATCGGTTCGCCGGCGCCGTCCACGACGTAGAACTCGACCTCGACCCCGACGAGCTTGCGCTGGGTCTCGAAGGCGCCGGCTTCGAGCATCCGTCGCAGGACGTCGAGGCACCGTTTGACCTTCTCGCGGTACCGTTGCCGGTCCTCGCGGGAGAATCGGACCTCGCCGATGTCCTGGCCCACGGCATGCTCCTGGGTCCGGCGGCGATGAAAGGTCCGGACGCTGAGGGGAGCGTAGGCCGGTCGCACCCTCGAGTCATGAGGAGGAGCACGGTGCACGTGCGCCCCATCACCCACACCGATGTCGATGCGGTGGCGGCCTTGAACGACGGCGAGGTCCCGCGGGTCAGCCCGCTCGGCCGCGACGGGCTCGTGGCGCATCTGCCCCGCTGCGATGTCGCGCTTGTCGCCGAGGACGGGGACGGCCTGGCCGGGTTCGTGCTCGCGCTGGCGCCGGGGACCGACTACGACAGCGTCAACTACCGCTTCTTCGCGGCGCGCGGCGGCGACTTTCTCTACGTCGACCGCGTCGTCGTCGCCGCGACCCACCGGCGCCGCGGGGTCGGCGCACTCCTCTACGACGCCGTCGAGGAGCGGGCGCGCGCGACCGGACGCCACGAGGTCACCTGCGAGGTGAATGTCCGACCGCTGAACGAAGGGTCGCTCGCGTTCCACCATGCCCGTGGGTTCGTCGAGGTCGGCCGCCAGGACACCACCGGCGGGACGCTGACGGTGGCCCTGCTCGCGAAGCCGCTCACCGGATCGGCGTCGGGCTCAGGGGCCGGCACGGGGTGAGCCGCGCGGCAGGACCCGTCTGTGGGGCGGGTCGGACACCGCCACGCGCCGGCCGCGCCGCACCGTCACGACACCGTCGGGGTCCATCGACAGGCGCCAGCGACCCTGGGTCACGGCGGTGTGGTGGCGTCGGCAGACCGCGACCAGGTTGTCGGCACTCGTCGGGCCGCCCGCCTCCCGCGGCCGGACGTGGTGGAGATCGCACCAGCCGATCGGCGCGGCGCAGCCGGGGAAGCGGCAGCCACGGTCGCGGGCATGGACGGCCGCGCGCAGCCGTGCCGGGATGGCGGCGGTGGGCGCGGAAACGGCGAGGATGTGTCCGTCGTCGTGGACGACGAACTGGAGGTCGGCGTCGGCAGCGAGCCGACGGGTGGCAGGGCCGGTCAGTGCGACCGGCGCACCGATCGTGTCCCACAGCAGTCGCGCGGCCTCGGACGTGGCGTCGTCCCCGGTGAGCACGCGGATGTCGGTCCAGACGTGCACCCGCGGCCGAGCACGGCGTGGTGCACCGTCGGCGTGCCGGCCGGCGAGGAACGCGTCGGCCAGCACCGTGAGCGCATCGGCGCGCTGACGGCCCCGCGTGCGGGGATCCGGAGGCTCGCGGCGTCCGCTCGCGCCAGCCAGGGCGCCGGAGGTGACGTCGTGCTCGGCCGTGGGTGGTGCCGCTGCGGCGTCGAGCGCCGCGAGGACCGTGCTGCCAGACTCGGGATCGAGCTCGCCGTAGAGGGTGAGGGCACCGTCCAGTGCGGGCTGCACGTGGACGAAGCGGTGCTCAACCCGGCGCAGCTCCCGCTGTTCGGCCAGATCCGGCCGCAGCCGGCCCGCCGCTTCCTGGACGGCGTCGACGAGCCGGTCGGGCTCGAGCCGTGCCAGCTGTTCGTGGTCGGCGAAGGCGGCGTCCAACCGGGAGCGCTGGTCGCGATCGAGCGTGCCGATCTCGGCCGCGATGGCGCGCAACGGCGCGAACCCGATGAGGCCGGCGTGTGCCGCCGCGCGCAGGTGGGGCATGGCGTCGAGGAGGTCCGCGAGTCGGGCCAGCATCCGGCGGTCGCCGTGGGTGAGCCGGGACTGGAAGGCGAGCAGCGGATCCAGTGGCATACCCGCCGACCGTTCGGCGACGCTGTCGCGCTGCACGACGCCGGTGAGCTCGATCGCGGCGAGCTGAGCGGTGTCGATGGCGTCGAGCAGGTCGAGCAGCGCACCGAGCTCGCCGCCACCCGGCCCGGTGGCCTCGAGCGCCGCCGCCCGGACCTCCTCGATCGCCCGGCCCGCGCGGCGCACCGTGTCGCGCAGCCCCGGGCCGGTATCGGCGCTTCGGCGGCCGTGGGGCCGCGATGTCCGGTAGGTGCCCGGGGGCTCGGCCGCCACGATCGACGGGGACACGCGTCGGCGCCTGCGGCAGCGGTGGACCGGATACGGCGTCGAGGGGCCGGTGGTGGGGGTGGAGGCGCTGGTCGTCTGCATGGATCGAATGTATGTTCGGCCAACAGACAAAGCAAGCACATGAGATGGAAAGCCAGAAGATTCATCGTCAGCGCACAGGCGTGATGCAGAGCGCACGACTCGCGTCCGCCGTCGCGGACTCGGTACGGTGGACGGCTGCCACACGCTAGAGCCACGGCCGGCGCGGCTGCGGGCCGCGGGACCAGGAGGTGACAGGGTGCAGGCACATCAGCGGGTCGGACTGGTGGTTGCCGCCGGTGAGATGGGCACGAAGTCGCGGCGGACCCGGCGGTGGTTCCGTGACGTCCTCCTGGCGAACCTGCGCGCGACCCTGAAGGCGCGGGGGATTCGTGCCAGCGTTCGGGACGACAACCGCCGCGTGTTCCTCCTCGGCGACGTCGACGCCGCCGTCCGGGCCGCCGCCGAGGTCTTCGGTGTCCGCCGGACCCGGGTGATCCGCCCTCTCGGTGCCACCACCCTCGACGACATCGTCGATGCGACGACCGTCGTGGCGAAGGACCGCGTCGTCGGCCGAACCTTCGCGGCCCGCGTGCGACGGCTGGCTGACCAGCCGTGGCGGTCGGTCGACGCCGAGCGCCGCATCGGCACCGCGCTCGACGGCTACGCCGCCGGCGTCGACCTCGACGACCCGGACGTGGTCGTGCGCGTGCTCGCGTACGACGACGAGGTGTTTCTCGTCGACGAGGAGCACGAGGGCGTTGGCGGGCTCCCGGTCGGGACGCAGGACGAGGCGCTGGTGCTGATGTCCGGCGGCTTCGACTCCGCCGTCGCGGCATGGCACCTGCTCCGTCGTGGTGTGCCGGTCCACTTCGTGCACCTCGAGCTGGCGTGCTCACAGACCGACACCGCTTTCGCGGTCGCACACGAGCTGTGGCAGCGGTGGGCGCCCGGCACCGATGCGCGCATGTGGGTGCTGGACTTCGCCCAGGCGCGGCGCGCGCTCGTCGACGAGGTGGATTCCCGCGTGCGGATGGTCCGTCTCAAGGAGCTGATGCTGCGCGCGGCGGACGGGATCGCCGAGCAGGCCGGGATCCCTGTGCTCGCCACGGGTGACGCGATCGGGCAGGTGTCGACCCAGACGATCCGGCACCTGTCGGTGATCGATCAGGCGGCACGGCGGCTCGTGCTGCGCCCGCTGGCCGGGTCCGACAAGGACGACATCGTGGCTGCGTCGCGCCGCATCGGCACCCACGACCTGTCGGTGCGCAGCCGCGAGGTGTGCGACCTGTCCGAGGGGCCGGTGGCGACCCGGGCCCACGACGACCAGCTCGATCCCGCACGCGTCGGCGCCCCCGACGTGCTGGCCGACAAGGCCGTCGCCGACGCCTGGGAAGTTCCGTTGGCGGCCTGGACGCCCGGCATGACGGCACCCTGGGCCGCGTGAGCTGGTCATGGGTTGCGGTGGCTCCGCTCCACGTGTACGGGGGACCCGTTGCGTCTGACACGGCGGATCGGCTCGCCTAGGGTCGCAGGTGGCCGTTCCGGGGCAGGATCGAAGCACGGACTTGCAGGGCGCCAGGTGACGGCGCCGCCTCGGGTCGACGATGACGGGGTGGGCGTGCACCGGCATCGGTGAGAGGCAACGGCAGAGTGACAAACGGGGAGGCCAGCGATGCAGGACCTGACCGACTTCCTCGTCCGTCGCTGGCCGCAACTGCTGGAGCTCGCGATCGAGCACCTGTTCCTGGTTCTGACCGCCATCGTGTTCGCGACGCTCGTCGGGGTGGCGATCGGCGTGCTGGTCTACCGGTCGGCCGGTCTGAGCTCGCTCGCGACGGCCCTGACGGCGACGGTCCTGACCGTGCCGTCGCTGGCGCTGTTCGCTCTGATGGTGGTGTGGGTCGGCCTCGGCGATCGGTCCGCGATCATCGCGCTGACCGCCTACGCCCTGCTGCCGATCGTCCGCAACACCGTGACGGGGCTGCAGGGCGTCGATACTGCGGTCAACGAGTCGGCCAAGGGGATGGGGCTGGGTGCATGGGCCCGGTTGTTGCGCATCGACCTTCCGCTCGCCTGGCCGGTGATCCTGACCGGCGTCCGGGTCGCGACGATGCTGATCGTGTCCATCGCGGCGATCGCGGCCTACATCGGCGCCGGTGGCCTCGGCAACTGGATCTTCGACGGCCTCGCACGCCGTGGCAGCGTGGTGGCGATGCCGCTCATCATCTCGGGGACGCTCGGTGTGGTCGCGGTTGCCTTCCTGCTGGACGCCTTCTACATCCTCGTCGGCAAGCTGACGACCTCGCGCGGCATTCGCGACTGACCGGAGGAAGCCCTGTGGAGTACATGATTCGGCTCGAGGAGCTGGTCAAGCGTTACCCGGGGCAGCTCGCGGTCGATCGCGTCTCGATGGACATCCCGGAGGGCGAGATCGTCGTGTTCGTCGGCCCCTCGGGGTGCGGCAAGACCACCACACTGAAGATGATCAACCGCCTGATCGAGCCCACCAGCGGGAGGATCTACCTCGAGGACGAGGACGTGACGAAGATCAACCCTGACGGGCTTCGACGCCGCATCGGGTACGTGATCCAGCAGATCGGACTGTTCCCGCACATGACGATCGCCAGCAACATCGCGACCGTGCCGCGGACCCTCGGATGGGACAAGCGACGCATCGCCCGCCGGGTCGATGAGCTGCTCGAGCTCATCGGCGTCGACCCCGAGGCCTACCGGGACCGCTATCCGAAGGAGCTGTCGGGCGGGCAGAACCAGCGGGTGGGGGTGGCACGAGCGCTCGCCGCCGATCCGGCGGTCATGCTGATGGACGAGCCCTTCGGGGCGGTCGACCCGATCACCCGGGAACGTCTTCAGAACGAGTTCCTGCGGCTCCAGGACGAGGTCAACAAGACCATCTGCTTCGTCACCCACGACATCGACGAGGCGATCAAGATGGGCGACCGGATCGCGATCTTCGGCGACGACCACCGCATCCAGCAGTTTGCCACCCCAGAGACGATCCTGTCCCACCCAGCCAACGAGTTCGTGGAGGACTTCCTCGGCTCGGGCGCCGCGCTCAAGCGCCTCCACCTCCGTCGTGTCCGGGAGGTGGATCTGACCGAATGGCCGGCCGCGGGCATCGACGAGGACCGCGACACCCTGCGACGCAAGCTCGACGAGGAGACCGAGCAGAGCTTCCTGCTCCTGCTCGACGCCCAGCGGCGGCCGGTCCGCTGGGTGAGTCGGCGCGATCTCGACCGGTCGGCGGGCGCGCTGGGCGACCGTGGACTGCCGGTCGCGGCGATCGTTGAGCCGCACGCCACCCTGCACGACGCGCTCGACGAGATGATCACGTCCAACGTCGGCTGCGCCGTTGTCGTCGACCGGCGGGGCGCCTACCAGGGCGTCGTGGACATCGACACGATCATGACAGCCGTCAATGCGCTTCGCGCCGAGCTGCGGGAGCGACTCGCCGTCGGGTCATGGCACGCTGCCCCCAGCGAGCACGTCGGGGAGGTGACGTCCTAGCATGTCGGTCACCGCCGCCGATCCAGAGCTCACCCGCGAGCAGCCACCGGGTGAGGAGGCCCGCTCGGGACTGGGCCGGCTCCTGCGTGACCCCGGCCGGGTATGGGGGTATGTCGGGATCCCGATCGTGGTCCTGGGGTCGTGGCTCGCGACCTACCGGTGGGTGTCGGGCCTCGAGCTCGACAGCATCGAGCAGCGGTGGCTCAACACCGAGCGTGTGACCCGGTCGATCATCGAGCACATCCAGCTGAGCCTGATCGCCACGGTCCTCGTGATCGTGATCGCCGTCCCGCTCGGGATCATGCTCACTCGCCCCTTCGCCAAGCCGCTCACACCGGTGTTCATCGGGATCGCGAACATCGGGCAGGCGATCCCGTCGGTGGGGCTGCTGTTCTTCCTCGCGCTGCCGATCCTGCTCGGCATCGGCCCGAGGACCGCGATCATTGGGGTCGTCGCCTACTGCTTGCTGCCGGTGCTCCGCAACACGATGGTCGGCATCCAGCAGGTCGACCGGCCGCTGATCGAGGCCGGACGCGGCATGGGCCTGACCAAGACAGCCGTGCTCGTGAGGATCGAGCTCCCGCTTGCGGTGCCGGTCATCCTGGCCGGTATCCGCACCGCGCTCATCCTGACTGTCGGGACGATGGTGCTCGCGACGTTCATCAACGCCGGCGGGCTGGGCGACATCATCAACGGCGGCATCGTCAACAACCGCACCCCCATTCTCCTGACTGGCGCGGTGCTGACCGCGGGTCTGGCGCTGCTCATCGACTGGGCCGCGGGGATCGCCGAGGAGGTGCTGCGCCCACGAGGCCTGTGACGCAGGATCAACCCACGAGGTAGAGGAGCCGAAACATGCGCACAACCCGGACGAAGCCTTCCCACCGACTGGTGGCCACCCTGTTCGCGGCGGCGCTTGCGCTGACCGCCTGCGGCGAGGCAGCCGACGACGAACCCGACGCCGCGCCCGACGCCGAGGGATCCATCGCCGCCAACTACGACCTGTCAGGCGCCGAGCTGACGGTGGGATCCAAGGAGTTCACCGAGCAGCTGGTTCTGGGACACATCGCCCGTATCGCCCTCGAGGCTGCGGGCGCCACCGTCAACGACGAGATCGGGCTGGCGGGCACCGCGATCGTGCGTGAGGCGCTGCTCGCCGGTGAGATCGACCTGTACTGGGAGTACACCGGCACCGGCTGGATCACCCACCTCGGCGAGACGGAGCCGATCCCGAACGCTCAGGAGCAGTACGAGGCCGTGGCCGAACGTGACCTCGAGGAGAACGGGATCCGCTGGCTGCCCCCCGGCCCGTTCGACAACACGTACGCGGTCGCCGCTCACGAGTCGGCCATCGAGGAGTACGACCTGGCCACGCTGTCCGACCTGCAACGGCTCCTCGACGCCGAGCCGGACGCGGCGACGTTCTGCATCGCCAGCGAGTTCGCCACCCGTGACGACGGGCTGCCGGGCATGGAGGCACACTACGGAATCTCGTTCCCCGACGACAACCTCGTGATGCTCGACGAGGGGGCCATCTACAGCGAGGTCGCGGAGCGGTCCAACTGCAACCTCGGTGAGGTGTTCGCGACCGACGGCCGCATCGCTGCGCTGGATCTGGTCGTGCTCGAGGACGACCAGGAGTTCTTCCCGGTCTACAACCCGTCGGTGAACGTTCGCGACGACGTCTACGCGGAGTACCCGGACCTCGAGGCCCTGTTCGGCGAGATCTCGGGCCAGCTGGACACCGAGACCATGCAGGACCTCAACGCCCGGGTGGACGACGCCGGCGAGTTCCCTGAGGAGGTGGCCGAGGACTGGCTGCGCTCGCAGGGGTTCATCGGCTGACCCGAGCGAAGGAACCACCATCTCGGCGATAGTCGCGGCGCACGGTCCCTTCGACCCCGTTGAAGGGGCGCGCATGCTCGACCGTCTCACCCATCGGGGGCCCGACGGGGAGGGTGTCGTCAGCACCGGCAACGCGTGGCTCGGCCATCGGCGGTTGGCGATCGTGGACCTCGATGGCGGTGGCCAGCCACTGCACGACCCCGATCGCGACCTGTGGCTCGTCGGCGACGGCGAGGTGTACAACCACCGGCGCCTACGCGACGAGCTGGGTCAGCGCGGTCACGCCTTTCGGACCGGCTCCGACCACGAGACCGTGCTCCACCTGCTGGCGGCCGATGGTCCGGGTGCGCTCGCTCGCTTGTGGGGCATGTTCGCGTTCGTTGCCATCAGCGAGGGCGACGGCTTCGTGGCGGCACGCGACCCGATCGGGATCGTCCCGCTGTATTGGGTTCGGGACGGCGACACGGTCATCTTCGCCAGTGAGCTGAAGGCGTTCGACCCGGATCGGCGCAACGCCGTCGCGCCGTTCCCGCCCGGGCACACCTGGACCCCCGCGACCGGACTCGAGCCGTTCCGCACGCTGCCGGAGCCCCGCAGCCCCGCGGTGAGCAGGCTCGTGGACGACCTCGACGGGCTCGCCGACCCACCCGACGCCGTTCTCGCGGCGATCCGGGACACGCTGGCGGCGGCGGTGGAGCGCTGCATGCTCGCCGAGGTCCCCGTCGGGACGCTGCTGTCGGGTGGGCTCGACTCCAGCATCGTGACCGCGATCGCGGCCCGGATCGCCGACCGCCAGGGCTGGCGGTTGCCGACCTTCTCGGTCGGGCTGCCGGACAGCGACGACCTCGCGGCCGCACGCCAGCTCGCGGGTCAGCTCGGCACGGCCCACCACGAGCGGGTGTACAGCAAGGACGAGCTGATCGACTGGGTTCCCGAGGTGGTCGGCGTCATCGAGTCGTTCGACCCACAGCTGGTGCACAGCTCGGTCCCGAACCTGCTCGTTGCCAAGCTCGCGGCCAGACACGTCAAGGCCGTGCTGATCGGCGAGGGCGCGGACGAACTGTTCGCCGGCTACGCCCACTACGGGGAGATCGACAGCCACGAGGAGCTGCACGACGCGCTCGTCGAGACGATCGAGGGGCTCCACACCGGCGGGCTGCAGCGCGTCGACCGGGTGGCCGGCGCCAACGGGCTGGAGGCGAGGATTCCGTTCCTCGATTTCGATGTGGTCGAGCTCGGGCTCGCGCTGCCGGCGCGATGGAAGCTGGCGCACGAGGACCGGCCGGAGAAGTGGCTGCTCCGGCGGGCCTTCGAGGGATGGCTGCCCGAGGAACTGCTGTGGCGCCGCAAGGCGCAGTTCGGCGAGGGCAGCGGTGCCCGCGACGTGCTCCGGCAGCACTACGGCGCCAAGGTCACCCAGCAGGAGTACGAGCGTGAGCGCGAGGCCACGGAGCCCCCGCTGCGGACCCGTGAGGAGGTGGCGTACTACCGGCTGTTCCAGCAACACCTGACCGGTATGGATCCCGACGGGGTCGTGGGCCGGTTCGTCGAGGCCTAGCGGCACCGGTACCCCTCCTCGAGAGCCGTTCGTCCCGGCGCCAGGGCGACGCGCGCCGCTCGTGGCACCAAGAACTTGTCGGTCGATCATTCGACTCGACTGGCTGGTCTCGTCGACCGGAGCTGACGATGCGCACGCCTGGTCTGGATGGTCGCAGCCCGTGCACACAGCGTGGCGCGGGGGCGCGGTCAGCGGCCGGAGCGGAGCAGCTTGTGGGCCTCGCTGGCCAGCACC
>CAZSQF010000056.1:10259-13554 GCA_964608935.1 uncultured Actinomycetota bacterium
GGGGCGCGGTCAGCGGCCGGAGCGGAGCAGCTTGTGGGCCTCGCTGGCCAGCACCACAGCCAGGGCGACGATCGCGATGCGCCACCAGCCGGGGCCGGTGACGGGTTCGATGCGTAGCAGGCGCTGCGTCGGAGCCCAGTAGCTCGCCCCCACGTGGATGGTCAGCGCCACCAAGGTGGAGATGAGCAGGAACCGGTTGCCGCGGATGTTGGTCACCACGATCGAGCGGTGCGCCGAGCGTGCGTTGTACACGTGGGCCGCCATCGCGATGACCAGCGTGGTCAGTGCCGCCCCGCGCTGCTGTGCCATCGACAGGCCGCTGTCGATCGCCCACCGGTACAGCCACAGGCTGCCGACCGCCATCGAGACGCCGGTCAGCGCGGTCCGCTCCCACAGGACGGCGTTGACGATGCCCTCACGCCGGCGACGCGGCGCACGGTCGAGAACATCGGGCTCGCCCTTCTCGAACGCAAGCGCGACGTCCTGGAGGCCGTTGGTGACCACGTTGAGCCACAGCAGCGCGGCCGGGACATAGGGCAGCGGCCACCCGGCCGCGATCGACGCCAGGATCGCCACGATCGCGGCGGCACCGGTCGACAGGAGGAAGTAGGTCACCTTCCGCACGTTGTCGAAGACGACCCTGCCCTCCTCCACGGCGCTGGCGATCGACACGAAGTTGTCGTCGGTCAGCACCATGTCGGAGGCCTCACGGGCTACGTCGGTCCCCGACCGGCCCATTGCCACGCCGATGTCGGCGGCCTTGAGCGCCGGTCCGTCGTTGACCCCATCGCCGGTGACCGCCACGACCAGGTCGTGGGCGCGAATCGCCCGCACCACCCGCAACTTGTGCTCGGGCGCGACCCGGGCGAACACCTCGACGTCGAGCACCGCGTCGCGCAGTGCCGCGTCGTCCATGCGCTCGAGGTCGGCACCGGTCAGCGCGGTCGCGTCGGGCCCGCCGATGCCGAGGTCTCGGGCGATCGCGCGGGCGGTGGCGACATGGTCGCCGGTGATCATCACGACCCGGATGCCGGCGTGACGGCAGCGATCGATCGCGTCCCTGACCCCCGTCCTCGACGGATCCTGCATCCCGACCAGCCCGGTCAGCGTCAGGGCCGAGGGCGGGGGCGGGTCCTCGGGTTCGACGTCGGCGGCGTCGAGATCCAGCCGCCGTTCGGCCATCGCGAGCACCCGGAGCCCGCGTTCGGCCATCGCCTCGGCGGCCCGGTGCACCTCGTCGTCGTCGAGGTCGCGGATCTCGTCTCCCTCGCGGATCGTCGTGCAGAGTTCGAGGACCCGCTCGGGTGCGCCCTTCAGGCGCAGCACGGGGCCGTCCTCGTCGACCACGACGTACGAGTAGCGCAGGTCGGACTCGAACGGGACGTCGGCCAGCACCTCGGCCTCGTCGCGGAGCTGTGTCGGGCCCAGCCCGACGAGGCGTGCCGCCTCCAGCAGGGCCGACTCGGTCGGGTCGCCCCGGTGCTCGACGACGCCGGCGTCGTCGACCACCAGCTCGGCCTCGTTGCTGAGGACCGCCGTGCGCAGAGCGGCTGCGAGCACGCCGGTCGGCTCGGCGTCGATCCGCGCTTGGGCGGCCGGTAGGTCGTCGTCCAGGATGTCCTCCCCGTCCCGCCGGAACGCCACCCACCCGTGGATGCCGGCCGTCCAGGCCCGCAGCACCGTCATCTGATTGGCCGTCAGCGTCCCGGTCTTGTCCGAACCGATGACGTCGGTGCTGCCGAGCGTCTCGACCGCCGGCAGGGACCGGATGATGGCGTTTCGCCGGGCCATCCGGTGAACCCCGAGAGCCATCGCCACGGTGAACGCGACCGGCAGGCCCTCGGGGATGACCGCGACGGCGAGGGCGACGGCGGTCAGGAACATCGTGTCGATCTGCTCCCCGAGCGCGACTCCAATGGCGAAGGCGGCAACCGTCGAGGCCAGCACCGCCACCGCGATGACGTTGGCGAAACGGTGCATGCGCTGCTGCAGCGGGGTCCTGGGCTGCTGCGCCTGCCGGATGCTCTCGGCGATCGATCCGAGCTCGGTTGCCGCGCCGGTAGCGACCACCACACCCCGGCCGCGGCCGCTCGCGACGGCGCTGCCCATGAAGGCGATCCCCGCCCGATCGGCCGCGAGGGCCGATTCGGCCACGGGCGCAGTCGTCTTTCGCGCCGGGCTGCTCTCACCGGTCAGCAGGGACTCGTCGATCTCGAGCTTCGTGGCCCGCACGAGCCGCAGGTCAGCCGGCACCCGGGTGCCGGAGGTCAGCAGCACCACGTCGCCGGGAACGAGCTCGCGGGACTCGATCTCCCGCTCGTGGCCGTCACGGACCACCAGCGAGCTCGGGGCGGCCAACTCCATCAACGCCCGCACCGACCGGTCCGCCTTGCGCTCCTGGACGAACCCGATCACCGCGTTGATGAGCAGCACCACGGCAATGACCACCGCGTCGGTGTACTTCTCGAGGACGGTCGTGACGACCGCCGCCACCACCAGGATCGAAATCAGCGGGCTCTTGAACTGCGAGAGCATGAGGTCGAGATTGCTGCGCGGCTCGTCGCGGGCAAGGTCGTTCAGGCCGTACCGCTCGAGCCGGGTCGCGACCTCGGCGGCCACGAGGCCGCCACGAATGTCCGTCCCGAGGCACTCGACCACCTCGTCGGGCTCCAGGGCATGCCAGCTGACGGCCTCGTCGGCCGTCCTGCGGTCCCCGGGGCCCCGGGCAACAGCGACGGGCACAAGCGCCTCCTCGTGGATGTCGATGGACGTCCGTGCCAGCCATCGTGACCGATCGGGTGCCGACCCGAAGGGGTAGATGGTCCCGCGGATCGGGGACCTGAGGCCGCTCCGGTCGGCGGAGTCCGGCCGTAGCGTCGGCTGGAGACACGACGTGTCGCGGATCACGACGGGAACGGAGGGCTGGCGTGCCCATGCGGTGCATCGACGGCAACGAGGCGGCGGCGCTCGTCGCCTACGCCCTTAGCGAGACGGTGGCGATCTATCCCATCACACCCGCCTCGGCGATGGGCGAGCACGCCGACGCCTGGGCCGCGGCGGAGCACCCCAACCTGTGGGGCGTCGTCCCGAGCGTCGTCGAGATGCAGTCCGAGGCCGGAGCAGTCGGCGCACTCCACGGAGCGGTGCAGTCCGGCGCGCTCGGGACGACGTTCACCGCATCACAGGGCCTGCTGCTGATGCTGCCGAACATGTTCAAGATCGCCGGCGAGCTCACACCGGCCGTGATCCACGTCGCCGCCCGGACCATCGCGACGCACGCGCTGTCCATCTTCGG
>CAZSQF010000057.1:0-13547 GCA_964608935.1 uncultured Actinomycetota bacterium
CCGTTGAGGTAGATGTTCTCGCGGCCGGTGAGGTCGCCGTGGAACCCGGCGCCGAGCTCGAGCAGCGAGGCGACCCGTCCGTTGGTGGTGGCGGTGCCGGCGTCGGGAGGCAGGATTCGGGCCAGGATCTTGAGCAGCGTGGACTTTCCCGACCCGTTGTGGCCGATCACCGCGACCGACTCTCCGGTCTCCACGGTGAAGGAGACGTCGTCGAGCGCGTTGAAGTCGGTGAACGACGAGCGCCGGAAGCGGTAGAGCCGTTCCTTCAGCCCGCTCGGACGCTCGTGGTACAGGCGGAAGGTCTCGGTGACCCCGTCCACGACGATGGCGGGGCGCGACGGGTCGACGCGAGCGCCCGCGATCTCTCCGAGGCGGCCAGGCATGTTCGGTCACACCTCCTTGGCGAACGTGCGTGACCGTCGCAGGAACACGACGTAGCCCGCGACGAAGGCGAAGAACGCCCATCCCGCCGCCATCCCGAAGCTCGCCGCCGATGGCCAGCTCGGTAAGGAGTCGACCACGGGCGCGGCTGTGGAGGACCCGCTTGCCGCCCGCACGGGGCCGTACAACGGCTGGCGGAAGACCTCGACGAACCAGGTCATCGGGTTGAGCTGGAGCACCGTCTCGAGCCAGCTGTAGCGGTCAGGAACGACCGCGCGGACGAGCGCCAGCGGGTAGAGGACGGGGGTCGCGTAGAACCACACCTGGAAGATGACGACGAACAGCTCCTGGAGGTCGCGGAAGACGACGTTCACGCCGGCGAACCACATCGCGACGCCCGACACGAACACCGTCAGCAGCACGATCGCGAGCAGCGTCGCCGGGAGATGGACGAGCACGCCCGTCCCGCGGGTCACCACCAGATACGGGCTGATCACAAGGAGCGCGAGCAGGAGGTGGATCAGCTGGGCCAGCACGTGCGACAGCGGCAGCACCTCCCTCGGGAAGTACACCTTCTTGACGAGGTCGCCGTTGCCGACGATGGAGTGGATGGCGCCCTGGCAGGAGTTCTGGAAGAACTGCCACAGCAGGTACCCGGCGATGAAGAACGCGGGGAAGTCGTTGACCGGGATGCGCAGGATGAGCTCGAAGACGATGCTGAACACGATCGTCATCAGCACCGGGGTGATCATCGACCAGAGGAACCCGAGCGTCGAGTTCTTGTAGCGGACCTTGAGCTCCTTGCGCACGAGCTGGAGCAACAGCTCGCGGGCACGCCACAGATCCACGAGCTTGCCGGCGGCGCGACGCAGTACACGACGCCCCGCCCGCTCGTCCAGGATCCGGTTGTCGACGCTCACCACCGTCCCCGTCAGCTGTCCGGGCGATCACCTACCTGGCATCCGTCGCACCCCGCTCCCGGGGCCGCCGGCCCTCGTTCTACCACAGCCCTACGACGACGCTCGTTGCTCGTCGATCACCCGGCCGGGACACGCGCACCCGCCGGCACCTCGACACCGTCGCCGACCGTGACCTCGTCGCCGACGACCACGCCTCGATCGAGTCGTGCCCCGGCCCCGATGGTGGCGTCGCGACCGACCACCGCCCCGGTCAGGCTGGCGTCGGCTCCGAGCCGGACCCCGTCGAAGAGGACCGAGCCCTCGACGTGCGCGCCGGCGCCGGCGCGGGTGCCGCGCCCGAGGACGACGTGCGGTCCGACCACGGCCGCCGCCTCCACGACCGCGCCGGGCAGCAGCAGCGCCGGCCCCACCACCGTTGCGCCGGTTGCGACCTCGACGCTGGCTGCACGCCGAACGCCGGCAGCATCCGCGGGCAGGTCGCTCAGCGCCGGCCACCGCAGCTCACCGTCGAGGGCGAGCCGGTGACCGACGAGGTACCGGTCGGGCGTCCCGAGATCCGCCCAGACCCCGTCACCGACAAAGCCCTCCACATGGGCGCCGGCCGCGACCAGACCGGGGAACACGTCCCGCTCGAAGCTGAGCCGGCCTTCGGGGAACGGGGCGAGCGCGGCCGGGTCGAGGACGTAGGTGCCGGCGTTGACGGTGTCCTGTCCGGGCAGGTCACCGGGTGCCGGCTTCTCGACGAAGTCCACGATGCGCGAACCGTCCCGCACGCACACGCCGAAGCTCGATGGATCGTCCACGCGCGTCAACACGAGCGTCGCGTCGCTACCGGCGTCCCGGTGGTGCTTGATGACACCGGACAGGTCGATGTCGGTGAGGATGTCGCCGTTGAGCACCAGGAACGTGCCGGTGACCCGATCGAGCGCCGATCGCACCCCGCCGGCGGTGTCGAGCGGTTCGGGCTCGGGCACGGCCTCAACGGTCACACCGAACGATCCCATGTCGGCGGCGAGCCCGTCGAAGGGACGCGGGTCGGCGCCGACGACCAGGAGCACCCGTTGGACCCCGATGGCGGCGAGCCGGCGGATCACGCCGGCCAGGAACGGTGCCCCGCAGAACGGCAGCAGGGGCTTGGGCGTGGTCGCCGTCAGCGGGCGCAGGCGCGTGCCGGCGCCGCCGGCCACGATCATCGCCTCCCGCACCTCGCTCATGGGGCTCCCGACGCGAGGCGCGAAACGTATCGCGTCGTGGGTCACTCCCCGGTGGTGCTCCGACCCGGTGCGACCAGCCGCTCCCACACCAGCGTGACCACGACCCAGCCCGCGAGTGCGACCGCGACCACCGGACGGGTCAGTCGCCCGCGCCATCCCGGCGCCAGCTGCTGCCGGTAGAAGCGGTCCAGGCTGCGCGCATGCGTCGCCAGCGCTCGACCACGATGCTGACGGGTCGACGCGCCGACGCGATGCGTGACCTCGGCGTCGGGCTGGTAGCGCAGCCGCCAGCCCGCGGCCCGCAGCCGCACCCCGAGGTCGACGTCCTCGACATACAGGTGGAAGCCGGGGTCGAAGCCGTCGACGGCGTCGAACGCCTCGCGGCGCAGCGCCAGCGCGCACCCCGACAGCCACTCGGCGTCACGGGGCCGGTCGGGGTCGGTGTCCTCGGCCCGGTAGCGCCGCGTCCAGCGGTTCCGTGGCGCGATCCGGCCCAGCAGGGCGTGCGCGACCGCGGTCCGCACGTCGGGGAGCCGGCGTGCCGAGGCCTGACGGCGCTCGTCGGGGTAGCGCACCAACGGGCCGGCCGCGCCCACGTCCGCGCTGTCCAGCAGCTCGCGGCTGAGCACCGCCAGGCTGTCGGGAGCGAAGCGCACGTCGGCGTTGCACACGACCACCACCGGCGCCGAGGTGGCCCGCACGCCGGCGTTGGCGCCCCGGGCGAACCCGGCATTGTCCAGCTCGAGGATGCGGACCGACGGCCAGGCCGCCCGGACGGCGTCCGTGGTGTCGTCGACCGAGCCGGTGTCGACGACCACCACCTCGTCGGCTCCGGCCCGGGCGAGGGTCGCGAGGCAGCCGAGGGCGTCCTCGCACGTGTTGTGGGACACCACCACCACGGCGACCGACGGCGCGTCCGGCGGGCTCACCGGCGGTTCACGCCCACCTGGTCGGTCGCGTCGTCACCGACCGCGACCACGACGTCGGCGCCCTGTGGGGAGCTCACGTCCTCCGGCAGCGGCTCGACGGCCGCTCCGAGCGTTGCCGCCACCCGGTCGGCGGCGCCGTCGTCGTCCGGGAGCCGGTAGATGGTGGTGATCGGCCCGGCGTCGAGCTCGGCCGGTCCCGGGCCGGCCGTCCCGGCGAGAAACCCGCCGTACAGCAGCGTGTCGCGCACGATCAGGGCATGGCTCGGGCGACTACCGGTCCACACCGCCACGTTGATGTCCGCACGCTGCTCCCGGGTGCCGGGGTCGGGCAGGGGGCGACCGGCGAGCAGGTTCTCGAGCATGGCCCGGGCGCCGGGCCCGTAGGGGACCACGAACGAGATGCCGTCGATCGTCCGTGCATACGACGGCAGGGTCGCCATCGGCATGCCGTCGCGGATGACGGGCGCCATCTCCTGGGCAAGGCTGCGCATCTGCCCGATGCTGAGCTCCTCGTCGGTGGTGACGTTGCCGGCGAGGTCGTCGACGAGACGGAACAGCCGGGGGACGTTGGCCAGAACGCGCGTGTCGACCAGTTCGCCGAGCACGGCCCGGAGGAACTGCTGCTGCCGGTCGATCCGTTCGAAGTCGGCGCGGGGACCCGACCGCGAGCGCACGTAGGCGAGCGCCTCCTCGGCCTCCATGTGGTGGCAGCCGGCATCGAAGTCGGCGCCGCTCTTGCGGTCGCGCAGCGGCGCGTCGAGGCACAGCTCGACACCGCCAAGGGTGCGGACGGCGTTCACGAAGCCGGCCAACGAGATCTGGGCGTAATGGTTGACCGGCAACCCGAAGTTGTCCCGGATGACACGGATCAGCCGGTCAGGGCCGCCTGCGAAGGTATCGGTGAGCTTGCGGCGCCGGCCGTCGTCGTCGACGAGCAGGTCCCGCGGCAGGCTCACGAGCGACACGGTGCTGCGGTCGGCACTGATGGCGACGTAGATGATGGTGTCACTGCGCTGCCCGTCGAAGCTGCCGAGCGACAGCTCGCCGCGTTGGCCGGGGGCGAGCCCGTCACGACTGTCCGACCCGACGAGCAGGAAATGTCGTGCGCCGCTGGCCTCGGTCGCCTCGTCGAGCTGCTGGACCGGCACCCGGGTCAGGCTCGACTCGGCCTGTTGCACCAACAGCATCCCGGTGGTGGCCACGGCGGTCGCGCTCACGAGCAGGAACACCCCGAGGGTGAACGAGACACGGCGCAGGACACGCCAGCGCTTGCCACCCCCCATCGAGGGGCCCCAGGGACCCGGTTCGCCGCCGACAAGCACCTCGGTCACTCCTGTTCGTCCACGTCGAGACCGGCGGTGACGAGCACGTCGACGGCCTCGCCCTCGAACCTCGGTGCCTGCTCTCGCGGCTCGAGCTGACCAGCCCCGAGGCTATCCGCGAGCACGATGGCGGCGGCCCGGACGCGGTCGTCGCCGGCGACATAGGCCACGATGGTGGTCTCGTGACCGAACGGGGGCGCATTCCCGGTCCCGACGACCGAGAAGCCCTCGGCCTCGAGGCGCGCCTGCACGCGTGCAGCCAGCCCCTCGACCCCGGCCCCGTTGAGCACCGCGACGGTCACGTCGTCCAGGGGCACCGTCGCGTCGGCCTCGGTCAGGGTCAGCGCCGTCCCGTCCCGGAAGTGCTGGAACACCACTTCTGCTCTCTCGGGCAGGACGACCAGCTCGCCCGTGTCGGGGTCCCGAACCGCCGGCAGGGTGACCACGTCGAAGTCGCTGCCTTCGGTCAGCGTCGCCGCGACGTCGAGGAGACCCGTGCCGCGCATGGCGACATCGGTGCGCAGCTCGTCCGCGACCACGTCGATGGTGCGCTTGGTCACGATCGGGGACAGCAGGGCGCCTCGAGCGTCGGCGATCTCGGCAAGGCTACGCACGACGGCGGCAATCGCACGCACGCGGTCCACGTCGTCCCCCTGGGACGCGAGGACGCGGACCGCGTCACCACCGAGCTCCTGGCAGCCGCTGCTCGTGCAGACCTCGACGGGTCCGCGGATGTCGACCAGCTGCGGCAACGCGTCGCTGGTGGCGCGAACGGCGTGATCCAGCCCGATCCCGGTGTAGTCGACGACGGCCCGGATGAGCCCATCGAGCCCGGATTCGACCTGGATGTCCCCGAGCGTCCGGTCGCCGGCCACCGGCAGATCGGCGGGCAGCACGAGCACGGCGGCGCCGTCACGCGGCCCCCCGGCCTGGACGACGGCGACACCGGACACGAGCGTCGGCTCGTCGGGGACGTTCGGCTCGAGCGGTTCGGTCACGGCGACCAGCACGGTGGTGCTCCCCGCCGGGCTGACTCCCCGCGCGCTCAGCGCGGTCGCTTCCGGGTCCAGGGCGGTGACGGTGTCGCCGCCCAGACGCAGCCAGGCGTAGCCCCAGAGGGCCGACGCCAGCACGACGCCGGCGGCCGCGGCCAGGACGGACAGGACGAGCGCCCACACCAGCGGGCGCCACCAACGGCGGCGCTCTCGCCGGACGGGCGAGAAGGCGGGCGAGCGCGAACCGGTCACAGTCGTTCGGGCACCTTGGGGTCGAGCGAGGGCGACGGCGAACGGGGTGCACCCGGCTGGATGCAGGGGACCCCCAGGGACCGGCCGCCGTGACGACGTGTGACGAGCCGAGCCTCCCACCAACGGTAGCATCGCCGGTCGTTTCGCACCTCGGCGCACCCTGATGGAGGCACACCGCCGTGCAGCTGGGTCCGGCCCCGGTGCCGCCTCCCGCGTCGCCCGATCTCGCCGCGGCGCTGACGGCAGCCAGTCGACATCTGGGCCACCGTCCGGCCGTGACGGTGCTGCGACCGAACCGGCGTGACGAGCAGGGAATGGCGTCCCTGGCCCAATGGGCGGCAAAGGGCGCACATCTGCTCGAGGCCGACCTGCTGCTCGAACCGGGTGATCGGATCCGGCTCGACGCGCCGCTGTCGTGGACGACCGCCGCGGTGTGCCTGGCGGCGTGGTGGGCCGGCATCGCGGTGTCCCTGGACGGGCGTGCCGGCGTCGCGATCGTGCACGAGGCGCGCCCCGCACCAACCGGCGACACCGATGTGCTGTGGCTCGGCGACGACGTGGACGGGTCCCCGCTGGCGGAGGTCGACGGCGAGCCGTGGGTCCGCGCCGTCCAGGCCTTCCCCGACCAGCCGCCCCCGCCCCGTGCGGGGCCCGACCTCCCGGCGCTGGTGACCGCAGCGCGTGCGTGGACCCACGCCGCCGTGCTCGAGGCGGCGGCCGGGCTCGGCGACGGGACGCTGGGGCTCGACGGGGCGATCACCGACGTCGCGACGGGGACGATCGCGGTGACGGCGCGGCCGCTGGTGACCGGACGGCCGACCGTGATCCTCGACGGGGTGGGCCGCGACGCCGCCTGGGGCGAACGCGTTGCGACCTGGTACTGACCCGGCCCGACGTCAGCGCCGGCGGCGCTTCTTCAGGATCCGCCGGATGACCAGCAGCGCCAGCCCGGCCAGCAGCTGCCCGCCGACGACGATGCGGGTGACGTCGACGGCCGGGACGTAGCTGACCGTTCCCGACCGGACGACGTAGGCACCGACGGGGCGTGCCACCGCGCCCCAGCCGCCGCCACCGCCCTCGCCTCCGGAGCCGGGGTCGTGCCCCGACCCGCCGCCCCCGCCGGCGCGCACGGCCACGACCGGTATCACGGTCGCGCCGTCGCGCTCGACGGGCGTGCCGACGACCCGGTCCACGACCAGTCCGAGCCGGTCCTGCATGCGCTCCATCACGTCCACGGGGTCACCTTCGCTCACGGACCGATCGCCGCCGGCGTCACCGCGTACAGCTCCTCGGCGCCGGCGGTCACGGCGGGCAGGAGCCCACGTGCCTGTGGCAGGAGATGGGCGGCGTAGAACCGTGCCAGCGTGATCTTCGACGCGAGGAAGTCGGCATCCCAGGCCGTATCGCCCGCGTCGAGCAGGCGCTGCGCCGCGGCGGCCGACCGGGCCAGCCCGACACCGCCGACGACGGTGCCGAACATCCGGAGGAAGGGGGTGGCGCCGGCGAACACGTCGTTCAAGGACTCACGGTTCGCGGACAGCCAGCCGATCGCCTCGTCCAGCGCCGTGATGCCGTCGCGCAGCGCCTCGGCGACCGTGTCGAGCTCGGCGGGGAGCTCGTCGGCAGTCGTGCGCAGGTCGGCGAGGAAGCCCTTGACATGCGCACCACCGTCGTAGGGGAGCTTGCGGCCGACGAGGTCGAGCGCCTGGATGCCGTTGGTGCCCTCGTAGATCGGCGCGATCCGCGCGTCGCGGAAGTGCTGAGCGACCCCGGTCTCCTCGATGTAGCCCATGCCGCCGTGGACCTGGAGCGCCAGTGAGGTCAGCTCCACCCCCAGGTCGGTGCACCAGGCCTTGGACACCGGGGTGAGCAGGTCGGCCAGCTTCTGCTGCTCCTCGCGGACGGCGTCGTCCGGGTGGTGCAGCGCCTGATCGATCGCGTGGGCGTTCGCGTAGCACAGCGTCCGCATCGCGTCGATGTGGGCCTTCATCGTCAACAGCATCCGGCGGACGTCCGCGTGCTCGATGATCGGGGCCTGCTCGCCGGGCTCCTCCCGCCCCGGCGGGCGACCCTGGCGGCGTTCCTGGGCGAAGGCAAGCGCCTGCTGGTAGGCCCGCTCGGACAGCGCGAGGCCCTGGAGGCCGACCCCGAGCCGGGCGTCGTTCATCATCAGGAACATCTGGCGCATGCCGTCGTTGGGCGCGCCGACCAGATCGGCGACCGCGCCGTCACCGTTCTCGCCGTACGCCATGACGCACGTGGGCGACCCGCGGATCCCGAGCTTGTGCTCGAGCGAGACCGCATGGGCATCGTTGCGCTCGCCGAGCGAGCCGTCGGCCTCGACGAGGTACTTCGGCACGATGAACAGGCTTAGGCCCTTGGTCCCCGGCGGCGCGTCGGGCAGGCGTGCCAGGACCAGGTGCACGATCTGCTCGGTCAGGTCGTGCTCGCCGTAGGTGATGAAGATCTTCTGGCCGGTGAGCCGATAGGTGCCATCGTCCGCCGGCACCGCACGGGTGGTGGTCGCCCCGACGTCGGAGCCGGCCTGCGGCTCGGTCAGGTTCATCGTTCCGGCCCACTCCCCCGACACCATCTTCGGCAGATAGGTCTGCTGCTGCTCCTCCGAGCCGGCATGCGTGAGCAGGTACACCGCGCCGGTCGTCAGCAGTGGCCCGAGCGAGAACGACGCGTTCGCGCTCGTGATCATCTCCTTGACGGTGTTCGCGACCAGGAGCGGGAAGCCGCCGCCGCCGAACTCCGAGGGGTGCTGCACCGCTCCCCAGCCGGCCTCGACGTACTGTCGGTAGGCCCGCTTGAACCCATCGGGCGTGATGACCTCACCGTCCTCGAAGCGGCATCCCTCGAGGTCGCCCTCGCGGTTGGTCGGTGCGATGACCTCGGCACAGAAACGGCCGGCTTCGTCGAGCAGACCGGCGACCAGGTCCGGCTCCGCGTGGGAGAAGCGTTCGAGCGCGGTGAGATCGGACAACGGCGTCACGTGCTCGAGGACGAAGCGGATGTCACGGATGGGAGCGCGGTAGTCGGTCATGCCCCGAGGGTAGCTGCGGGTCCCGGCGCGAACGACACGGGCAGCGGACGCCTCTACGCTCCGACCCGCGATCGGCCGTAGGGGCCGGGAGACCAGGGAGTCGCAGTGGTGGCACCGCGCCGTCGACTCTCCGCTCCGCGCGCGCTGCGGCTGCTGGGGCGGGCGCTCGGGCTGACCGTCAGCGAGGTGGGCGCCTACTGGTTCCAGGAGCGCGTGTCGATCCGGCGGGGGCTCGCGGCCCTGCTCGTCGCCGCCTTCACCGGCATGGTCGCCGGGCTGGTCCTCGGTGGCGCCACCGAGACCCTCGAGGCCCTGCCGGGACTGCTCCTGCTGGTTCCCGCCGCGATCGACATGCGTGGCAACATCTATGGCGCCCTGGCGTCCCGCCTGTCCACCGCCATCCATATCGGCGAGTACGAGCGCGAGCTGAGGTGGCGCGGATTCCTCGGCCGCCAGGTCGAAGCGACGTCGTTGCTCACGGTCGGGACCTCGGTCGTGATCGCGGCCGTGGCGTGGCTGTTCGCCGCAGCGCTGGGGCTGCCGACGATCCCGATCTGGGACCTGGTCGTCATCGCGACCGTGGGTGGTGTGCTGTCGTCGGTGTTCCTGCTCGTGCTGACCGTGGCGCTGTCTCGCTTCGCGCAGGCGCGCGACTGGAACATGGACGACGTCGCGGCGCCGACCATCACCGTCGCCGGCGACGTGCTGACGGTGCCGGCGCTGCTGCTGGCGACGTTGCTGGTGCGCGACCGTGGTGCGACGGCGACCGTGCTCGGCATCGTGCTCGCGCTCCTCGGCATCGTGGCGCTTGTGGTCGGCTGGCAGCGGCGCAACGACATCGTGCGCCGCATCGTCCGCGAGTCGGCGCCGACGCTGGCGGTCGCGGTCGGCGTTGGCACCCTGGCCGGCACCATCCTCGAGAGCCGCGTCGAGGACCTGATCGGCGCCCCCTGGCTGCTGGTGCTGATCCCGCCGTTCGTGGCGACCTGCGGGTCGCTCGGCGGGATGCTGTCGAGCCGACTCGCCTCCAAGCTCCACCTGGGCGCGATCGAGCCGCGCTGGGTCCCCGGCGCGGCGGCACTGCTCGACGGGTCGTTGACGTTCCTGTTCGGCACCTTCGCGTTCACCGCGCTCGGCGTGACCACCTGGGCGGCGTCCCTGGCGTTCGGGTTCGCCCCGCCGGCGGCGCTGGTGGTCATCGCGAACGCGCTGCTGGCCGGCGTGCTGTCGATCTTCCTGCTGGTGGCGGTGGCCTACACCACCGCCGCCGCCTCGTACCGGTTCGGGCTCGATCCGGACAACGAAGGGATTCCCATCGTGACCTCGGCAATGGACCTGCTGGGGTTGCTCACGCTCGTCGGCATCGTCAGTCTGACGGGGATCGGGTGAAGCCATGAGACACGGACAACGCACCGTCAAGGACCTGCTGGCCTCGGCGAAGGACGCCGCGGAGCTGATGGTCGACCTCGCCTACGCGGCGATCTTCTACGGCGACGAGCACCTCGCCCGGGAGGTGGTCCGACTGGAGGACCAGCTCGACGACGCGCTGGTCGAGCTGCGGATGGTGTGCCTCATCGCGGCGCGGAGCCGCGAGGACGCCGAGCAGCTGGCATGGGTCCTCTCGCTCGCGTCGGCGATCGAGGACATCGCCAACGCCGCCGAGGACATCGCCCAGATCGTGCTGGGCGACCTCGGCGTCCCGAGCGAGCTGCGCGACGACCTGCGCCATGCCGCCGAGGTCGTGGCCCGGGTGAAGATCCGCGAGGTCAACGACCTCGAGGGTCGCCCGCTGCGGGACCTCGAGCTGCCGGCCCGGACGGGGATGTGGGTGATCGCCATCCGCCGTGAGGACGACTGGCTGTACGGGCCCGGGGCGGACGAGCTCCTGCGGGAGCGCGACGTGCTGTTCCTCCAGGGCCCGCCGGAGGGGGTCGACCTCGTCCGTGAGCTGGCCGGTGGCACCCCCCACCAGCTGCCGGCCCCGTCGGAGGCCAGCGGGCTGTCCAACCTCGACCGCGCGGTCGACCTCGTGATCGAGCTCAAGAACTCGTCCGAGGTCGCCGTCGGCCTCGCGTATTCCTCGATCCTGCTGCGCGACCGGTCACTGGCGACCGAGGTCGCGGTCATCGAGGACAAGAGCGACGACCTGTTCCACCAGCTCGAGGGGTGGGTGCTGCGCGCCGCGGCCGAGGCCGACGATCCGGAGGAGCTGCGCGGGCTGATGCATCTGGCGGCGGCGTCGGAGCGGATCGTCGACGCCGCCCGATCGATGACACGCATCGCCGAGAGCGAGGACCCGCCCCACCCGATCATCGCCGCAGCGCTGTCCGAGGCCGACGAGATCGTCGCCGAGGCGATCGTCGCGCCGGGCAGCACCGTGGACGGACGCAGCCTGTCGGAGCTGCGGCTCCACACCGAGACGGGGATGGAGGTGCTGGCGATCCAGCGCGAGGACCGCTGGATCTACCGGCCCAGGCCGACCCGCACCCTGGCGGCGGGGGACCGACTCCTCGCCATCGGCCCGGACGAGAGCGCCCCGAGACTGCGGGAGCTGGCGGGAGACGATCGTCCCGAGGGCGATGAGGGCTGGGTCGAGCCGGCCGTCGAGGAAGACGAGGACGCCTGATCGCGTCGGCGGCCCCACCGCTCGCCCGGCGTCAGGCCGGTGCCAGGGTCTCGACCACGCCCGAGAGGTCCTTCTTGTAGCGACCCAGGCGCGGCTTGTGTCGGACCGACAGGGTCGCCCGAGGACCGTCGAGCCCGGGGCCGCGCTCCTGGCCGGCCCGGCCGACCCCTGGCCAGTCGAGCGGGACCGTCTGCCATGCCTCGAGGACCGGCACGAGATAGACCGGCGTCCCGTCGGGCAGCGACAGCTCGGCCCTGAGCCCGCCCCGCAACAGCTGTTCGTGGACGTGGCCGAGGATCGCCTCGGCTGCCGGGACCTTGGCCCGGGGCAGCCCGTAGAGCTCGAGGTCGGGCACGTCGAACCGGGCCGCCCCGTGCGTCCGGACCCACCAGGTTCCCTCGCCCTCGCTGATCGTGCTGATCGCGTCCGAGGTCTCCACGGCACCGACGGCCAGCCGGTGCATCCACGCCTCGTCGCGGTCGGCCATCGCCGACAGGTCCCGAACCGCGGTGACCCGCCCGCGCAGTTGTCGGGCCAGACCCTGGACGAGCTGTGCCTGGCGCTTCATGCCCCCCACGATGCCCTCATCGCCGATGTAGGCCTCGGTCCGCAACAGCGCGGCGCCGTCGACCTCGTCCCGGACGCTTCGGACCACGCCCTTCTGCATGCGCCCGCCCCAGTGGACCTCCTGCGCGACCTGGCCCTCCCCCCGGACCGGCGACGCACGGTCGATGTCGCCGGCCTCCCTGGCAGCCGTGATCACCGCGCCGACGTCATCGACGGGTGCGTCGAGCACCAGCGCGATGCGCGAGGTGTACTTCTCGGCCACGGGTGAACCCTTGGGACGGCCGGTCGGGGGGCGACACGTCAGCTTCCAGGGTAGGAAGCGGTCACGATTGCGACCACCGGGCCGCTACACCCCGAGCTCGCGTGAGATCAGCATGCGCTGGACCTCGCTCGTGCCCTCGCCGATCTCGAGGATCTTGGCGTCCTGGTAGAAGCGCCCGACACGGGTCTCGGTGGTGAAGCCCATCCCCCCGAAGATCTGGCATGCCTCACGGGCGGCGGTCACCGCCTGCTCGGACGCGTACAGCTTCGCGATCGAGGCCTCCCGCTTGTAGGTCAGACCCTCCATCCTGCGCCAGCACGCGTACCGGTACATCTGCCTCGCCGTCTGGGCGGCGACCTCGAGGTCGGCGATCTTGAACGCGACGGCCTGGTGCTCTCCGATTGGCACGCCGAACGCCTCGCGCTCGCGGCCGTAGCGGACGCACTCGTCGACACATCCCTGGATCATGCCCACGGCAAGCGCGGCGATCGCGATGCGGCCGTCGTCCAGCGTCTTCAGGAACTGCCGGAAGCCGGCCCCCCGCTCCCCGAGGGTGTTGGCCACGGGCACGCGGACCCCGTCGAAGGTCAGCTCGCGGGTGTCCGACCCGTGCCAGCCGACCTTGCGGTAGGGCGGTGCGATCGACACCCCCGGGGTGTCGATCGGGACGATGATCGAGGTCAGCTCGCGCTCGGCGGTGTAGGCCGTCACGGTCACGATCGAGGTCATCTCGGTGCCGGCGTTGGTGATGAACTGCTTGCCACCGTCGATGACCCAGTCGTCACCGTCCTCCACGGCGCGCGTGCGGGTCCCGCCGAGCACGTCCGAGCCGCCGCCGGCCTCGGTCAGCCCGAACGCCGCGAGCTTCTCGCCACGGCACAGCTCGGGCAGCCAGCGCTGCTTCTGCTCCTCGGTCCCGAAGTCGGCCAGGGGTGCGGCTCCGAGACCGACGCCGGCCTCGAGCGTGATGCCCACCGACTGGTCGACACGGCCGAGCTCCTCGATCGCCAGGCACAGCGTGAGGAAGTCG
>CAZSQF010000058.1:0-13534 GCA_964608935.1 uncultured Actinomycetota bacterium
GGCGCCGACGCGTGGACGGACCCGGCGATGCGCGTCGCCCAGTCGGCGATCGCGTCCCAGTCGCGGAAGTCCCCCTCGGGGGCCCGCAGCGCGACCACGATCGCCTTCTCGCCCCACCCCAGCGCAGCCTTGTCGAGCCGGCCGGCGAACGAGCGGTGCTCGACCGCCCCCGTGGCCTCGACGATCGGCGCGACGTCGACGGGGTCCTCCTCCGGCTTCGGCGGGTCACCGATCGGACCGCTCGAGAACAGCCACACCTGACGTGTGCCGAGCTCGGTCGCGAAGCGGCTGACGAAGGCCTTCGCCGGCTCGAGCCAGTGTCCGGCGTAGACGGCGCTACCGATGACCACCGTGTCGTAGCCGTCGAGGGCATCGACCTCGTCGGGGTCGACCACCTCGACCGGCAGTCGGTCCTGCTCGAGCGTGCGCGCGATCGCGTCCGCGATCTCGGCGGTGGCGCCATGCTTGGACGCCGCAGTCACCAGAACCCTCATCAGGCCTACCTCCGTGCGACGGGGTGTGCGTGCCCATCGTGTCCGTCCCGGGCAGGCCCCGGCAGTGCCGATCGGCCCGTCTCGCAGCGATCCGAACGTCACGGTGCGTGCCAGCCTGCGGTCACTCGTCGCGTGGGACGATTCGGCGATCGTCCTCGACCGGCACGCCCTCGGCCCGCAGCAGCGGGGCCTGGGTCGGTGCATGGGTGCGGTACAGGCGCCCGGTCGACGGCACCACGCGCCACCACGGCAGCCCCGGGACGCGGCGGAGAACGTTGGCGACGGCCTGGGCGCTGCCCGGCCGGCCGGCTTCGATCGCGACCTCCGCGTAGGTCACGACGTCCCCGGGTGCGAGCCCTGTGACGATCTCGATGACCGCGGCCTGGAAGCGCGTCGGCTCGTCGGGTGGGTCGGGATGGCCGCCGGGAGGAAGCTCGGTCATCCGCGACCTCGTTGACGCTTCGAGTGGGTGCCGAGCTCGGCGGCGCTCTCGTCCCGGAACGCCTCGCACCCCTCGAGGGTCTCGCAGTCGCAGGCCAGTGCGGCACGGACGAGGTCGCGGGCGTGCTCGAGCTCGGCGATGCGGGTGTCGAGCTCGTCGAGCCGGCTTCGAGCGAGCCGCTGCCAGTCGCGACCCCCGTCGAGCAGCGCCCTGACCTCGTCGAGGCTGAAGCCCGCGCGCTGACACAGCCGGATCGCGCCGAGGCGACGCAGGGCGTCCGGGCCATACCACCGGCGGCCACCCTCGCGCGATGCCGGGGCCAGCAGCCCCACGTCCTCGTAGTAGCGAAGGGCCGATGCCGCCACCCCCGTCTGGGTTGCGACCTCGCCGATCGACCTCAGTCCTGCGGGCGTCACCGCCGCCTCCTCGCCGGGCTGCGACCGGATCGCTTGACTTCAAGTCTGCTTGAACCCATAGCGTAGCGATGGCCTGTGCATCCCCGCGACAAGGCACGAACCATGACTCACGACGAGAGCTTCGTGTGCGCCCTCCCCGTCGAGGAGGTGGGTGATCGGGCGGCTCAGGGCCGCGCGCTCGCCCGCGAGCTGATCCGGACCGAGCGTCGGCCGCAGCAGGTCGTGCTCGACTTCGCCCCGGCCGCCGAGGCGCAGGTCCACGAGTTCGTCCGCGACGAGTCCCGCTGCTGCCCGTTCTTCGGCTTCCGTGTCGATGTCGGAGCGACGCGCGTCCGTCTTCAGATCGAGGCGCCGGCGGGTGCGGAGCCGTTCCTCGACGTCCTCACGGACCGCTTCGAGGCCTGGGGTCGGCCCGCCGCGTAACGTCACGTCCTGCGGTCGGAGGACGCAAGGATGCGATGAGCCGTGGCCCCGCCCCGTCGGCCGACGAACAGTCCGGCCGCCGGCCCGCGTGGCTGATCGTCGGCGGTCTCGTGGTCGCCCTGTACGTCGTGGGGCTTGCGGTGACCGGGCTCGGCGAGGCGGTGTCCGCCCTCGCGCGCGCCTCGCTGCCGCTGCTCCTCGTGGCGCTGGCCCTTGAGGTGGCGACGGTCACGGCCCTCGCCATGGTGCACCGGGCGAGTGCCGTCGCGGTGGGCCATCGAGTGCGCTACCGCGATGCGCTCAACGTGTCCATGACGGCGTTCACCCTGACCCAGTCGCTGCCGGGTGGCGGTGCGGTCGCGGGTGCCGTGGCGGTCCAGCGCTTCACGCGGCTCGGACTGGGCGGCCCGGTCGCGGCCGCGAGCGTCGCGCTCACCGCCACCATTGCGACGAGCACGATCGCCGCCATCGGCGCCGCCGGCATCGCCGTGGCGCATGCCCGCGGCGAGCTCGCCGGCGTCGTCCTCGCCGTGGCGCTCGGTGTGCTCGCGACGCTGCTCGCGCTGGTCGTCGGCGTCCTCCTCGTGGTCCGCTCACCCACGGCCGGATCGCGGCTGGTGCGGGCCGTCGGGCGTCTGCACCATCGCCTCGAGGGCCGGGTCGAGCGGTGGCAGGCATCCCTGCGCGGGCTGGCAGCCGAGCCACCGACCCTCGCCCAGGTCGGGCGTATCGTCGGCTGGTCGAGCCTCAACTGGGGTGCCGACATCGCCGCGCTCGGGCTCGTGTTCGTCGCCTTCGGCGAGCCCGTCACTGTCATGGTCGTCCTGGTGGGGTTCGCCGTGTCGCAGCTCGCCGCGGCGATCCCGGTCACCCCGGGCGGGGTCGGCTTCGTCGAGGCGGGCATGGTCGGCGCATTCGTCGCACTGGGTGTCGACCTGTCGCTCGCGACCGTGGTCGTGGTCGCCTACCGCGTGCTCGCGACGTGGTTGCCGACACTGGCCGGCGTACCGGCGCTGCTGCGTCCACCCTGACCGTCATGTGCCATGCTGCGCGCCGAGCGCGAGCGCACCGTGCGGAGGGACGGCGACGTTGAGCGAGACGCGGCTGACCGCCGAGGAGATCGACCGCCGCACGCCGTCGGGGCGCAACCGCTACGCCGACGCCCTCCGCCTGCTGTCGATCGTGGTGGTGGTCTACGGCCACTGGCTCATCGCGGTGATCACCGTCCGCGACGGACAGCTCCACGGCTCCACCCTGCTCGCGCTCGTGCCCGAGACCCAGTGGCTGACCTGGATCTTCCAGGTGATGCCGCTGTTCTTCTTCGTCGGTGGGTTCGCCAACGCCGCCGCCTACCGGTCGGCGCGGACGAAGGGCGTCGGCTGGGCGGACTGGGTGCGTGGACGGGCGCGACGACTGCTGCGGCCGATCCTGCCGCTCGTCGTGCTGTGGATCCCCGTCGGTGGGGTGCTCGCCCTGTTCGGGGTGCCGCGGGACATGATCCAGTTCGCCACGCAGGTCGTGGTCGTGCCGGTGTGGTTCCTCGCGGCGTATCTCGTGGTGTGCGCCCTCGTGCCGATCACCTACCCCCTCCACGAGCGGCTCGGCGTCGCCGGGCTCGGGCTGCTGGTCGGTCTCGCACTGATCGTCGACGTGCTCCACCTCGCCGGTGTCCCGGTCGTGGGATGGTCCAACTTCCTCTGGATCTGGGGCTCGGTGCACCAGGCGGGCTACCTGTGGCACGACAGCGACCGCGCGGTGAAGGGAGAGGACGGGGTCAAAAGCGTCCTGCCACGGCGCGTCGGGCCCGCCCTGCTGCTCGCCGCGGGCGGGTTCGGACTGCTCGTCCTGCTCACGACGGTCGGCGGCTATCCCCTGTCCATGGTCGGCGTCGAGGGGGCCACGCGCAGCAACAACTCGCCGCCCTCGGTCGCGCTGCTCGCGCTCGGCGCCGGACAGGTCGGCCTGGCATTGGCGCTGCGCAGCCCCGCGGAGCGGCTCCTGGCCCGTCCGAGGGTGTGGGGCACGATCGCGGTCACCGGCTCGTTCACGATGACGGTCTACCTGTGGCACCAGACCGCGATGGTGGCCGTGGCGGGTGCGCTCATCCCGACCGGCATCTGGCCGGCCACCGCCACCGTCGACGCCACGTGGTGGCTCCAACGTCCGATCTGGTTGGCAGTCCTCACGCTGGCGTTGGCCGGCCTGGTCCCGCTGTTCGGTCGGTTCGAGCACGCCGGCGCGCCGAGGTCGCGTCCCTCGAAGGTGCGGGCCGGTGTGGGCGTGGCCCTGGCCACCGCCGGGCTCGGCCTGCTCGTCTTCGGTGGGCTCCACCGTCCGGGCACCGTCACCGGGGTGCCCTGGGTGCCGCTCGGCATGCTGGCGGTCGGACTCGGCGCGCTGGGCGTGCTGCGCAAGCCGGCGAGATCCGACGACCTGCCGGCGCCGGGGGGCGCCGCCGAGCCGCTCGAGTTCGCCCCGCCCGAGTCGGACGACGCCGCCGCGCCGTGACCGGGTCAGTGGCCGGCGCGGACCTCGAGCTCGGAGGTGACGTCAGTCACCCCGTCGACCGCGCCCACCGACCGGACCAGCTCGTCCTCGCTGTCCCGCGTCGGGACCGTGCCCTTCAGCGCGACGACGCCGGGACCGTCGACCCGCAGCACGACGTCCGCGGTGTCGTCGCGGTGGCCGAACACCTCGCTCCGGATGCGGTGCTCGAGCAGGTCCGGGTCGTCGGGCACGTCGTCGGGCAACAGGTCCTTGGCCGCCTCGATCACGGTTCCGCGGGCACGGTCGGCAGCGACCTTGGCCTCCTGGAAGACCTCGCCACCCACCTCCCGAGCGCGGGACGCGACCTGGTCGCTGAGCCGGGCGCGACGCGCGCGGCCACGCTCCGGATCGGCGAGGTAGGCGACCGCGGCGGCGATGGAGCCGCCGAGGAACGCCCAGAACAGGCGGCGGGGCCACGTCGTGCGCTTGGACCCGACGCGCTCGAGCGCGTCCGCGTTTGCCTCGGTGAGCCGGGACAGCCGGTCGAGCCGGTCCGTCAGCGTCTCCTCGAGGTCGTCGAAGCGGTCACCGAGCTTGGACACGGCACGGAAGAACGAGTCGCTGTCGGCGCGCACGGCCTCGGCGGTCCGGTCGCGCAGGCCGCTGACCTCCTGGCCGATGCGTTCGGGAAGATCCTGGAACGACATGGTGCTCCTCGGGGTCGTGGCTGGTGGCTGTCTCAAGCGTGCCCGACCCGCGCCGCGTTCACCACCCCCCAACGCCGACGGACGGACGGACAGTCGCCGGCGGCTACGTCTCGGCGACGGGTGCCGGTGGGACGCCGGGCTCGGGAGCGACGAGTGGCTGGAACAGCCGCCCGCGCTCCACCCACACGATCAGCGCGAGCGCCAGTACGCCGTACCCCAGGAACCCGAAGGACAGCGGGAGAACGGTGCCCGCGAACGCCTGGTCGATGATCGAGCCGAGCAGTGCCCCGACCGCTATCTGCACCGCGCCGATGAGCGACGACGCCGTTCCCGCGACCGGGGCCATGGTTGCCATGGCCACCGTGTTCAGGTTGGGGATCAGCAGGGCGTGGCCCGACAGCAGGGCGGCCACGCCGACAAGAAACAGCCACAGCGGCGGTCGCCCTCCGGTCGCGACCGCCACCGTCGTCACAGCGGCGGCGACGCCGACATAGGTGATGAGGGCGGCGTGTGCGAGCCGGCGCGTGCCCACCCGGCCGACGATCCGGGCGTTCGTCAGGATGGCGCTTCCCATCACCGCGGCCAGGCCGGCGAAGATGAACGGGAACCACGCCGCCCGGTCGAAGGTCTGGCCGATGATGATCTCGGAGCTGGCGAGGTAGGACAGGAAGGCGCCGTACAGGGCGGTCATCGCCAGCGCGTAGCCGGCCGCCTGCCGGTCCGACACCACGAACCGGGCGGCGGCGAGCACCCGGCTCAGCCGCAGCTCCAGACGGTGTTCCTCGGGCAGGGTCTCGGGCAGCCGCAGCGCCCACACGGTCATGGCGACGGCCGCGATCACGCAGGCGCCGAACACCCACCGCCACGACGCCAGTGCCACGATCGCCGCCCCGGCCAGTGGTGCGACCACCGGTACGAGGATGAACACTGCCATCACGAACGACATCGCCCGCGACATCTCATCGCCCTCGTAGGTGTCGCGGATCACTGCGATCGTCACGACGCGGGGGCCAGCGGCGCCGAGCCCCCACAAGAACCGGCTGGCCACCAGCAACGGCAGGCTCGGAGCGGCGGCGGCGGCCAGGGCCCCGATCGCGTAGATGGCGTAACCGACGAACAGCGCCGGCCGCCGGCCGAATCGGTCGGAGACGGGCCCGTAGCCGATCTGGCCCAGCGCGAGCCCGAGGAAGTAGGCGGTTACGAGCGTCGCGACGGCGGTCGAGTCGGCCGGCAGCCCGAGCTCGGCCCGTATCGCTCCCTGGGCCGGAAGCATGATGTCGATGCCGAGCGCCGCCAGCGCGATCGACAGCGCCAGGAGCGAGGTGAACTCGACTCGTCCCACGATCGGTGGGCGCCGGCCGGTGCGGCTCACGGGGAGGGCGTCCTCGGTCGATGGCCCGGCGAAAGGTACGCGCTCGGGGCGGGGGGTCGGGGTTCAGCGGCGTGCGTCAGGGCACGAGCAGCACCTTGCCGGCGGTGCGTCCCTCCTCGATGTAGCGGTGGGCCTCGGCGGCCTCGTCCAGTGGCCAGGTGCGGTCGATGGTGACGGTGATCGACCCGTCGCCGAGCCAGCGGAACAGGTCACCGGTCCGCCACAGCAGCTCGTCCCGGTCGGCCATATAGTCCGGGATGCCCGGGCGGGTGAGGAACAGCGAGCCGCGCCGGCCCAGCAGCTGTGGATCGACCGGCGGGGCAGGTCCGCTGGACCGGCCGTACAGCGCCAACAGGCCCCGCCGGCGGAGGCAGGACAGGCTCTGTTCGAAGGTGTCGGCTCCCACCGAGTCGTAGACGACGTCGGCGCCGACACCCTCGGTCAGCCGCCTGACCTCGTCGTCGAACGGCACGTCGCGGTAGGGGATCACCTCGTCGGCGCCAGCCTCGCGCGCGAGCCGGGCCTTGGCCTCGGTGGAGGCGGTGCCGATGACCCGTGCGCCCCGCAGCTTGGCGACCTGGACGAGCAGGTGGCCGACCCCGCCGGCGGCGGCCAGGACCACCGCGGTGTGCTCCGGCCCGAGCGCGAAGGTGCTGTGTGTGAGGTAGTGGGCCGTGATGCCCTGGAGCATGACGGCGGCACCGACGCGGCTGGTGACGTGATCGGGGAGGGGGGCCAGCTTGGACACCGGCACGACCACGAGGTCGGCGTAGGCACCGAGGATGCCGGTCGCGGCGACCCGGTCGCCCTCACCGACCTCGGACACGTCCGGGCCGACGCGGTCGACCACCCCCGCGCACTCCATGCCGAGGGTGGCCGGCAGCTCGAGCGGATAGCGGCCCGAACGGTGGTACACGTCGATGAAGTTCACCCCGACCGCCTCGACGCGCACCCGCACCTGTCCCGGGCCGGGCTCGGGCGGGGCGATCTCGTCAAGGGTCAGGACCTCCGCGGCCCCGGGCGTGTGGATCCTCACCGCGCGCACCGTCGCTGCCTCCGACCGTTGACGCCGTACTGTGGCCCCTGAGCCTAGGACAAACGTTTGCTGTTTGTGTAGGGTCCGGACCGAGCGGCGGAGGACACTGGGAGATGGTGGTTGGTCGGCAGTCACATGCCGTGGCCCGCGTGGGGGAGCGGACGGGTGAGGACGCGGAGCTGGTGCTGCGAGACGGTGCCATCTATTCGGGCAGTGCCGACGGCGAGCCTCGCTTCGATGCCGCGATCGCGATCCGTGACGGCCGGGTGCTCGACCGGGGTGACGCGGCCCGGATCGAGTCGCGGATCGGTCCCTCCACCGAGGTCGTCCACCTCGACGGCCGCACGGTCGTGCCGGGGCTGATCGATTCGCATACCCACCTCGTGCGTGCCGGGCTGACGTGGGCCGACGAGGTCCTGTGGTACGAGGTCCCCACCCTGGACGAGGCGATGGCGCGGCTGCGCGCCGCTGCGGAGCGCCGGCCCGCGGGGTCGTGGCTGCGCGTGGTTGGGGGCTGGCACCCCGGCCAGTTCGCCGAGGGCCGGGCGCCGACGCGGGAGGAGCTGACCCAGGCGTTCCCGGACCATCCTGTCTACGTCCAACTGCTCTACGAGGAGGCCGTGCTCAACGACGCGGGTCTGCGCGCCGCGGGGATCTCACGCGACGTCGAGGACCCGGACCGAGGTCGCTTCGACCGGGACGCCAGCGGCGAGCCGACCGGCACCGTCCGCGGCATCGGCGCGTTCCTCCACGTCGTGTCGCACATGCCCGATCTCGACCGCGGCGACATCGTGCTCGGGACCCGGCAGGTCATGGACGCGCTCAACGCCTGGGGAGTGACGGGCGCGGTCGACGCGGGCGGGCTCGGCATGCCCCCCGAGAGCTACGAGGCGTTGTTCGACGTCTGGCGGGCCGGTCAGATGACCGTGCGCACGCGTCTGTACACCTGCCCGTTGACCCGGGGGCGTGAGGAGGACGAGATCGCCGGCTGGCTGCGCCATACCCGCCCGGGCTTCGGCGACGGGTGGCTCCGGCACGTCGGCATGGGCGAGATCCTCGTGTTCGGCTGTCACGACCTCGAGGGGCTGACCGAGTTCTCGATCGACGACGACAGCCTCGCCGCACTCGAACGCGTCACCCGCGACATCGCGAGGCGCGGCTGGCCACTGCACATGCACGCCGTGCTCGAGGACACCATCACCGCCGTCCTGGACGTGTGGGAGCGGGTCGACCGTGACCACCGCCTCGCCGACCTGCGGTGGTCGCTCGCGCACGTGGAGCCGATCTCGTCCACCAACCTCGACCGGGTCGCTGCGCTCGGCTGCGGGCTCGCCGTCCAGGACCGGATGGTGTATCGCGCGACCGACTCGGCCCGCGTCTGGGGTGACACGCCGGTCCGACGCGGGCCGCCGTTGCGCGACATCCTGGAGCGGGGCATCCCGCTCGGTGCCGGGACGGACGCCAACCGCGTCGCCTCGCCCAATCCGTGGGTGTCACTGTGGTGGCTCGTGACCGGCCGCACCTTCGACGCCGGACCGGAGCGTGTGGCCGAGCAGTGCCTGACCCGCGCCGAGGCGCTCGACGCTTACACGCGCGGCAGCGCGTGGTTCTCATTCGAGGAGGAGGATCGCGGTCACCTCGATCCGGGGGCCGCAGCCGATCTCGCCGTGCTCGCCGACGACTACTTCACGCTCGCCGAGGACGACATCCGCGGCCTCGCCAGTGAGCTGACGATCGTCGACGGCCGGGCGGTCCACGCCAGCGGACCCTTTTCCGGGCTGTAGGCCGCAACCAGCCACGGCCGCCCCGCATGCGTTGGTGCCCGGTGATGCAAACGTTTGACACGCCGTTCAGTCCACCTGTACGGTGGTCGAATAGCGGGAGAGGGAACGCGCCACCGGCGCCGACAAGATCCGGGGCAGGGCGAAACCGACGTCGTGCCCCCCGGAGCCGGGCGCGTCCAGGGAGGTCTGTTCAGCCATGAAGGCAACCAGCGTTTTTCGGCTTCCGGTCGTGCTCGTCGCGGTCCTCGGCATGCTCCTGGCGGCCTGCGCCGCCGATGACGTCGCCGACGAGCCGGACGAGGCCGCGGACCCGGCCGAACCCGACGACGATGACGACGACGCGCCGGCGGAGCCGGAGGGTGAGCCGATCGTGATCGGCGGCACCCTGTCGCTCACCGGGTTCCTGGCCCCGACGGCCCTGATCCACCACCTCGTGGCGCAGGAGTTCATCGACATGCTCAACGAGGAGGGTGGCCTGCTCGGTCGGCCGGTCGAATGGGTCGTGCTCGACGACGAGTCCGAGCCCGAGCAGTCGGCCGCCCTCTACGAGCGGCTCATCACCCAGGACAACGTCGACCTGGTCATGGGTCCCTACGGCACCGGCAACATCACCGCCGCGATGGCCGTCGCTGAACGATACGACTACGTCTTCCCGCACCACACGGCCAGCCTGACCTACGCCTACACCTACGAGAAGCACTTCCCGACCTGGTTCGTCGGGCTCAACACCCACCTCACGACGCCCGAGAAGGTGTTCCAGGCGTATCAGACGCTCGATGACCCGCCGCAGACGGTGGCCTTCGCGGTCAACCGCTTCCCGGGTTCGCACTTCCTCGTCTACGGCGAGGACGACCCGCCCACCGGCAGCACGCTCGAGCCGGGTGGTGGCGCGCTGCGCGTCGCCGAGGACATGGGCCTCGAGGTCGTGCTCAACGTCGACTACGACATCGGTACCACCGACTTCACGCCGATCGCGTCCCGGATCGCCGAGGCGGACCCCGACCTGCTCTACGTCGGTGCGCTCGGTGAGGACGGCCCGAACCTGTTGGCCGCGCTCGAGCAGCAGGGCTACCAGCCGCGCAACCACTTCTACCAGTGGCCCGCGCCCGGGCCGATGCTCGCCGCCGGGGAGCTGACCGAAGGTGCGACGAGCGTCACCATCTACGAGCCGTACGAGCCGTACCTGTCCTACGAAGGTGGACAGGAGCTCTACGACCGCTACACCGCTGCCGCCGAGGAGGAGGGGCTGAGCTACACCGACCCCGAGACCCAGGCCGGTGCCTCGTGGGCCGCGTGGCAGGTGCTCGTCGCCGGCGTCGAGGGCTGCCAGTGCCTCGACCACGACGAGATCGCCGAGTACGTGCTCAACAACCCGATCCAGACCGTCCAGGGCGAGTTCGACTACCGGGCGGACGAGCAGAACTACGGTGACGACATCCAGACGATCAAGCAGATCCAGGATGGACAGTGGTACGTCGTCTGGCCCGACGACCACGCGACGGAGGGTCGGTCGCTGCGCTGACCGAGCTCGCTCGAGCGCGTGACCACCGACGTCGACCGGAGCCCGAGGGGCACGGGGGCGCGCACGCACCAGGTGCGCGTCCCCGCCCCCGGGCCGACAACGAGTCCTGATCAATGACCGTCGTCCTGACCCAGACACTCGTCACCGGGATCTTGCTCGCCGGCCTCTACGCGGTCTTCTCCCTGGGGCTGAGCCTGAGCTGGGGCCTGCTCCACACCATCAACTTCGCCCACTTCTCGTTCGCCTTCGTCGCCGCGTACGTGACCTACGAGCTCGCCACCGAGCTGGCGTGGGATCCGTTGCTCACCATCGTGGTGACGATCCCCATTGGTGTGCTGCTCGGCGTGGCGATGCACCTGTTCGTCACCTTCTTCAAGATCGACGTGTTCGGCAGCCTGATCGTCAGCTTCGGGGTGTTCCTCATCCTCGAGGCGCTGCTGACGATGATCTGGACCGCGGACCTCGTCCGTATCCCGCTGGACGCCAACCCCTACTTCACCCGGTCGTTCGTGATCGGGCCCTTCATCGTCCCGTTCGTCGGGCTGATCGCCTTCGGTGCGGCGCTCGTCGCCTGCTCCGGCGTGTACTGGCTGCTCAACCGCACCTATCCCGGCAAGGGCATCCGCGCGTTCGTCCAGGACCCGGAGATGGCCGCCGCCTGCGGCGTCAACTACCGCCGGCTGTCGCTGCTGGTCGCCGCCGTGGCCGGGGCGTCGGTCGGCGCCACGGGCACGATCATCGCGCTCGTGTTCTCGCTCACGCCGACCGGTGTCGAGCTGTGGATCGCCGTGATCTTCGCGGTCGTGCTGCTCGGCGGGCTCGCCAACCCGGTCGGGGTCGCCGGTGCGGCCCTGCTCATCGGGCTCGTGGAATCGTTCACCCGCCAGTTCGCCGACCCGGCCATGGCGCGGATGATGGCGCTGGTCGTGCTGATCGTCGCGCTGATCTTCAAGCCCGAGGGCCTGTTCCCGGCCGCGGTCGAAGAGGCCAGGGAATGACCGGCGCCGGCCCGTTCACCCCGAGGAAGATCGTCGGCTGGGTCGTCGCCGCCCTCGTGCTGCTGAGCATGCCCACGCTCCAGCGCACCTTCGACTTCCCGGTCTTCAACCTGATCTTCCTCTACCTGGTGTTCTTCTGGGTCACCCAGGCCACCAGCTGGAACATCTTCTGCGGCTACTCCGGCTACTTCAGCTTCGGCCAGGGCGCGTTCTACGGTGCCGGGCTCTACACCACGGCGATCCTGGTGACCCGGCACGACTTCTCACTGCTCCCGGCCCTGCCGGTCGGTGGCCTCGTCGGTGGCCTGATCGCGTTCCTGTCCGGCGTGCTCGTGTTCCGACTGCGCAAGCTGACCGGCGAGATCTTCGCCCTGTTCAGCCTCGCGGTCGCGTTGGGGCTCGGGTCGCTGTCGAACAACTGGCGCGCGATCGACGGCGGTCGCGGCATCCCGATCGGCTCGGTCGACTACCCCGCCTTCCTCGGGTCGGTCACCGAGATGCTGTACTACCTCGGGCTCGTTATCGCCTTCGGAGCGGTGTTCCTGGCCTACGCAGTCCAGTACTCGCGGTTCGGCTACGGGCTGTTCGCGATCCGCGACGACGAACGCGTCGCCGAGGGCATCGGCGTGCCGACGCTGCGATACAAGCTCGTGATCTTCACCCTCAACGGCGTCATCGCAGGGATTTCGGGCGCCCTGCACGCCGTCCAGGTCAACTTCATCAGCCCGAGCAGTGCCTTCGGCATCCGCATCCCGTTGTTCGTGATCCTGATGAGCGTCGTCGGGGGTCGGCGGCACTGGCTCGGGCCGGTCCTCGGCGCCGGCCTGATCTACACCGTCACCGACCGGCTCGTGGGGGCCGGACTCGCCGAGCTCAACCAGATCCTGCTCGCGTTCGTGCTGATCGCGGCGACGCTGTTCCTGCGCGGCGGGATCATCGCCCGGCTGCTCGAGCGGCCGCGGCCCCCGCTCGTGGTCGGTGGGCTCGTCCTGGCAGGCCAGCTCGTGATCGGCGACCGGTCGGTCATCACCCAGGTCGCGATCGCGATGATCGCGTCGCTGCTGGTGCTGTTCCTGCCGGACCGGCTCTACGACCTGATGGGGGCGCGCCGGCGTGGCACCGACGGCGCCGATGACTCCGACGGCGACCTGACCGACGACCCCGCCGGGTCGGACGAGGTCGACCGCGCGGCCGACGTCACCGGCGGGCCCGTGGGGGAGGAGGGCGACGATGACCACGTCACCCGTTCTTAGCTGCCACGAGGTCAGGAAGGCCTTCGGCGGCCTGCGGGCCCTCGACGGGGTCGACTTCGAGCTCGGTGCCGGTGAGATCCGCGGGCTGGTGGGCCCCAACGGGTCGGGCAAGTCGACGCTGATCAACGTCCTCACCGGGTTCCTGCCCCTCGACGGCGGCGAGATCGTCGTCGACGGCACCCGCACGGAGCGGCTTGCCGCCCACCGGATCGCCGAGCTCGGGGTCGCGCGCACCTATCAGATCCCCCGCCCGTTCGAGACACTCGACGTGCTCGGCAACGTCACGGCGGCATGCCACTTCGGACGGGTCGAGGCCCGACCCGGCGACACGCAGGCCGAGGCGCGACGGTGGGTCGAGTTCGTCGGGCTCACCGACGTCGCCCGGGAGCCGACCGCGTCGATCACGCTGCACCAGCGCAAGCTGCTCGAGCTGGCTCGCGCCCTCGCCTGCCGACCGCGCGTGCTGTTCCTCGACGAGGTGCTGACGGGGCTCAACCCGAGGGAGCTCGCCGAGGGCATCGACCTCGTGCGGCAGATCAGCCACCTCGGCATCAGCATCGTCGTCGTCGAGCACATCATGCGGGTCATCCTCGACCTGTG
>CAZSQF010000059.1:0-12731 GCA_964608935.1 uncultured Actinomycetota bacterium
GTGGATACGCACCGAGCCCGATGCGAGCTCGACGCCGTTGAGCACGATGTCGTAGGCCCGCGTCGTGGCGTCGCCGGGTGCGTCCTCGAACCGGTCGACCCACTCCGGCGTCGGAGCGGTGAACGGATGGTGGTTCGGCACCCAGCCCTGCGCGGTCGCGGCGGTCGGGTCGTCGGACTCCTCCGCGGGGTCGAACATTGGTGGTTCGACGATCCACACGAACTCCCAACGACCGTCGGGGACCATCCCGCGATCCTCGGCGAGCGCCACCCGCAGCGCACCCATGAGCGACCGGGTGAACCGCCGCGGGCCGGCGCCGAAGAAGACCGCATCGCCGACCGCGGCGCCGGTCCGGGCCACGACGCCGGCGATCTCGTCTGCCGACATGAACTTCGTCAACGGGCTGCGCAGCGTGGGCCCGTCACCGGCGTCCTCCACGACACCCCAGGCCAGCCCCTTCGCGCCGCGCCGCTTTGCCCATTCGGTCCACTCGTCGAACTCGCGGCGCGTGAGCTCGCCACCGCCCGGCAGGGCCAGCCCGACGACGACGCCGTCCGTTTCGAGCACGGACCTGAACACCCCGACCTCGGTCGTCGCGAAGGTCTGGTCGAGGTCGGCGAGCTCGAGCTCGTAGCGAAGGTCGGGCTTGTCGGTCCCGAACCGACGCATGGATTCGGCGTAGGTGAGCCGCGGGAACGGCACGGTCACCGCGACGTCGAGGATGTCCCGCCACAGCTCGGCGCACAGCTCCTCCACGAGCCCGTACACGTCCTCCTCGTCCCCGAAGGACAGCTCGAGGTCGAGCTGGGTGAACTCGGGCTGCCGGTCGGCGCGGAGGTTCTCGTCGCGGAAGCAGCGCGCGATCTGGTAGTAGCGCTCGATCCCGGCCACCATCAGCAGCTGCTTGAACAGCTGAGGCGACTGCGGCAGCGCGTAGCTCTCCCCCGGCTGCAGCCGCGACGGGACGAGGAAGTCGCGCGCCCCCTCGGGCGTGGGACGCGTCAGCTGCGGGGTCTCGACGTCCACGAAGCCGTTGCGGTCCATCACCCGACGGATGATCGACACCGTCTGTGACCGGACCCGGAGGTTGTTGGCCATGCGCGCTCGCCGCAGGTCCACGTAGCGGTGGGTCAGCCGCAGCTCCTCGGACACGTCGATCGAGTCCTCGATCGGGAACGGCGGCGTCTCCGCCTCCGACAGGACCTCGATGGAGGCGGCCGCGACCTCGACGTCGCCGGTGTCGAGCTGCTGGTTGACCATGCCCTCGGGTCGGGCCCGGACCGTGCCGGTGATCTGCACGACCCATTCGGGCCGGACCCGGTGGGCGGCCTCGAGCGCGTCCGATGCGTCCGGATCCGCGACCACCTGCGTGATCCCGGAGCGGTCCCGCAGGTCGAGGAACGCGACGCCACCGTGGTCCCGGCGGGTGTCGATCCACCCGGCCAGGCGCACCTCCTCGCCGACGTGATCGGGACGCAGCGTGCCGGCGCCGTGGGTGCGCAGCGCACCGTAGGGGGTCATGCTCACGGGTGTCCTCTCCTGCTGGGACTGGACACGTCAGCCGTCCAGGAGGCGACCGAGGTGGGCGACGAGGTCGCCTTCGTCGACGGTCGCCTGATCGCCCGACGCGAGATGCTTGACGGCGACGGTACCGGCGGTGCGTTCGTCGACGCCGCGGATGATCGCGACACGGACACCCCGCCGATCGGCGTACTTGAGCTGCTTGCCGAGCTTGCCGGTGCCCGTGTAGACGTCGGTGGCGAATCCCTGTTCCCGCAGGCGCTGGGCCAGGGCCAGCGCGTCCGCTGCCCCGTCGTCGTCCATGATCGTCATCAGCACGTCGGGAGAAGCCGTGTCGGCGCCCTCGCCCTCGATCTGCTCGAGCAGCAGCAGGATCCGCTCGATTCCGAGCGATCCCCCGGTGGCAGGCACGTCCTGGCCCTGGAACATCCCGATCAGGCCGTCGTAGCGGCCGCCGGCCGCGATGGTGGCGTCGAGGTCGGAGTGGACGATCTCGAACACCGGGCCGGTGTAGTAGGACAGGCCTCGGGCCAGCACCGGGGCATAGGCGACGCGTCCGCCCGCCACCTCGTCCCCGATCAGCCCCAGGACCCCGTCCACCTCGGCCAGGCCGGCCTGCCCCCTGTCGGTGGCTCCCAGACGCTCCCGGACGTGGCCGGCGACGTCGTCGGTGCCGAGGTCCGCGGTCAGCGCGTCGATCGCCGGCTCCGGGACGCCGCGGTCGGCCAGCTCGCGGGCCACCCCTTCGACGCCGATCTTGTCGAGCTTGTCCAGCGCCGTGAGGCTCGATGCCTCGAGCGCCGGCGGCACGCCGTAGGCCTCGATGAGCCCGGCGAGCGCCTGCCGCGAGTTGACCTGCACCTCGAAGCCGGACAGGCCGAGCCGGTCGAGCACGTCGGCCACCGCGATGATCGTGACGGCGTCCGCGACGAGGGAGTCCGAGCCCACGGTGTCGACGTCGCACTGGAAGAACTCGCGGAACCGTCCCTTGCCCGGCCGGTCGGCACGCCACACCGGCGCGATGTGGTAGCGCTTGAACGGCGTCGGGAGCTGGGAGCCGTAGCGGGCGGCGATCCGGGCCAGGGGCACCGTGAGGTCGTAGCGCAGCGCCAGGTCGGCCTCACCGCGGCCTTCGTGCTCGCCGCGACGGAGGATCTTGAAGATGAGCTGGTCGCCCTCCTCGCCGTACTTGCCGGTCAGCACCTCGAGCCGCTCGAACGCCGGCGTGTCCAGCGGGTCGAACCCGTGCCGTTGGAACACCTCGCGGATGCTGGCGAAGACGCGCTCGCGGCGTGAGACCTCCGCCGGCAGGAAGTCGCGCGTGCCGGAGGGCGGATTCGCGTCGATCGTGGCCATGGCGATCCTCGTGCAGCGGCCGCGTGGGGCAGGCCGGGCTCAGCCGTGTCGGGCCACGGCTTCGCGCAGGAACGGATTGGTCGCCCGCTCGCGCCCGACCGTGGTGTCAGGACCGTGACCGGCCAGCACGAGGGTGTCGTCCTCGAGCGGGAGCACCGTGTCGACCAGCGAGCGGATCATGGCCTGCATGGAGCCGCGAGGGAAATCGGTGCGCCCGATGGATCCCGCGAACAGCAGATCACCCGAGAACAGCACGTCGTCGCTGCCACGATCGTGGTCGCCGAGCGAGAAGGTGATCGGCACGCCGGCGAGACCGCGTCCGAGGAAGGTCACGTGTCCGGGGGTGTGGCCGGGGTTGTGCGCCACGTCGTAGCGGATGCCGGAGAACTCCAGCGCCTGGCCGTGATGGACGTCGTCGAGGCACTCGCTCGGCGGATCCCAGGTCAGCCCGAACTCGACCTCGAGCAGGTCGGGCGTCGCGCCGAGCCCTGCCGCCGGGTCGTCCCACAGCCAGCGGTCGTCGGGGTGGAGCAGCACCGGGACGTCGAGCTCGCGCGCGAGGCCGGGCACGGCCCAGATGTGGTCGATGTGGCCGTGGGTGAGCAGGATCGCCTCGCAGCGCACACCGGCCTGGGCCAACAGCTGCGGTACCTGCGTCTCCCCGTGCTCGCCAGGATCGACGACCACGGCGGTCCCGGCGTCGCGGTCGCCGATCACATAGCAGTTGGTCTGCATGCGCCCGAGCGGCATGCCGAGCACGAACCGATCCGTCACGGATCCTCCTTGCAGCATGCGAGCGACGGTCGTCGAGGCTATCGAAGGATCCCGCGCTGCCGTCGCCCCCGCGCCGGGGTGACGGTCAGCTCGCCGACTGGGGCACCACGCGATAGGCGTCGTAGACGCCCTCGACCTTGCGGATGGAGCGAAGCGCGTACTCGAGGTGGGTCGGGTCGCCCAGCTCGAACGAGAAGCGCAGCACCGCGACCCGGTCCTTGCGGGTGGCCACCTGGGCCGAGGTGATGTTGATGTGCAGGTCCCCGAGTACCGCGGTGATGTCGCGCAGCAGGTGCTTGCGGTCGAGCGCCTCGATCTGGATCGACACCAGGAACGACGCGGTCACCTCCCCCGACCAGTCGACGGGCAGGAACCGCCCGGGGTCCTTTTCGAGGTCGCCCACGTTCGAGCAGTCCGCGCGGTGGACCGACACGCCACGACCGCGCGTCACGAAGCCGACGATGTCGTCACCGGGCACGGGCGTGCAGCACCGCGCCAGCTTGACCAGCATCCCCCGGTCACCCTCGACCTCGACGTCCTCACCGCCCGGCGTCTCGCCGATCCGGACGGGCGCCCCCGTCGGCGCGATGTCGGTGGACTCGGTCGGCTCGTCCTCCTCGACCTCGGTGAGCTCGTTGACGACGTGCTGCGCGACCGTCCCGGCCGACACATGGCCTTCGCCGACCGCCCGGAACAGCGCTTCGGCGTTCTTGTAGGACAGCGCGTGGGCGACGTCGGCGATCTCTCCGGACGCCAGGGCCCGGGCGTAGCTGATCCCCTTGCGGCGCAGCGCACGGGTGACCGCATCCCGCCCGCGGCCGATGGCGTCCTGGCGCCGCTCGCGGTTGAAGTAGGCCCGGATCTTGGACTTGGCCCGGGTCGACGCCGCCAGCTGGAGCCAGTCGCGCGACGGGCCCGCGTCCTCGGCCTTCGACGTGAGGACCTCCACCGTGTCGCCGTTGACCAGGGGATGGTCGAGCGACACGAGCCGGCCGTTGACGCGCGCCCCGATGCAGCGATGACCGACCTCGGTGTGCACCGCGTAGGCGAAGTCGATCGGGGTCGCGCCCGCCGGCAGCCCCATCACCTCGCCCTTGGGGGTGAAGACGAACACTTCGTCCTGGTAGAGGTCGATCTTGAGCGATTCGAGGTAGTCGCCCGGCTCCTCGACCTCCTGCTGCCATTCCAGCAGCTGCTCGATCCAGGGCATCTCGTCGGTGGTGCCCTCGTCCTCGCCGGCGCGGTTGGAATCCTTGTACTTCCAGTGCGCCGCGACGCCGTACTCGGCCGTCTGGTGCATCGCGCGCGTCCGGATCTGGATCTCGAGGGGGCGGCCCTGGGGGCCGATGACCGACGTGTGCAGCGACTGGTAGAGGTTGACCTTGGGCATCGCGATGTAGTCCTTGAAACGCCCGGGGACGGGGCGCCAGGTCGCGTGGATCTGCCCGAGGACGGCATAGCAGTCCCGCACCGAGGCGACGATGACCCGGACGGCGACGAGGTCGTAGATCTCGTCGAACTCCTTGCCCCGCAGCACCATCTTCTCGTAGATCGAGTAGTAGTGCTTGGGCCGGCCGGTGACCTCGCCCCGGATCTTCAGCTCACGCAGCTGGTCGTGGATGGCCTGGATGACCTCCTCGAGGTACGACGCCCGCTCGGGGTTGCGCTCCTCCACCATCGCCACGATCTCCTCGTAGCGCTTGGGGTGGAGGGTCTGGAAGCCGAGGTCCTCGAGGCGCAGCTTGAACTGCTGCATACCGAGCCGGTGGGCCAGCGGCGCGTAGATGTCCAGGGTCTCCTGGGCGATCTGCTTCTGCTTGGCGCGGGGCAGGTGCCCGATGGTCTCCATGTTGTGGAGGCGATCGGCCAGCTTGATGACGAGCACCCGGATGTCGCGCGCCATCGCGACGATCATCTTGCGCAGCGTCTCGGCCTGCTGCGCCTGCTTCGATTCGACCTGGATCCGATCGAGCTTGGTGACCCCGTCCACGAGGTGGCCGACCTCTTCGCCGAACCCCTCCCGGATGTCCTCCAGGGTTGCCGGCGTGTCCTCGACGACGTCGTGCAGCAACGCCGCACACAGGGTGGCGGTGCCAAGCCCTAGTTCGGCGAGCTCGGTGGCGACCTCGACGGGATGGGTGATGTAGGCCTCGCCGCTACGGCGGCGCTGGCCCTCGTGCATCGCGTCGGCGTAGTGGTAGGCGCGTACGACCTCGCGGACATCGGCCTTCGAAGCGGCCCGGATGGCGGCGACGAGGCCCTCGAGCTCGGGAGGGATCTGGTCGCGCTGGACCAACGGGAGGCGGGAGAGGACGCCCATGACGCCCGAGGGGCGCGGTGGGGGCAGGCCGGGGCGCGCGTCCCGGCCCTGCTCCGTGCCCGTCTCGGACGCCAGCGCTGGCCTCCCGTGGTGGGTGTCGATCCAGCGTACCGACGCTGTTTCGCGTCACCGGCCAGCGATGCCGCTCGCGGCCACCGTCAGTCGTAGTGGAGCAGCGAGACGAAATCGTGGCCGTCGAGCCGCTTCGCCCCGTCGAGGAACCCGAGCTCGATGAGGAATCCGAGCCCGACGACGGTGCCGCCGAGCGATTCGACGAGCTCGACGGTGGCCGCAGCGGTCCCCCCGGTGGCCAGCACGTCGTCGACGATCAGGACCCGGTCGCCGGCGGCGATCGCGTCCTCGTGCATCTCGAGGGTCTCCTCGCCGTACTCGAGCTGATAGCTGATGCTGCGCGTCGAGGCGGGCAGCTTGCCGGCCTTGCGCGCCGGCACGAAGCCGGCGCCGAAGTGGTAGGCGACCGGGGCCGCGAGGATGAACCCTCGCGCCTCGATGCCGACCACCTTGTCCACCGTGCCACGGCCGAAGTGCATGACCAGGGCGTCGACGGCGGTCGAGAACGCCACGTGGTCGAGCAGCAGCGGGGTGACGTCCTTGAACACCACGCCGGGCTTGGGGAAATCGGGGATGTCGCGGACATGGTCGGCGAGGACCGAACGGTCGAGCGGGATGTCCACGGCGGTCGCTCCTGGCTGCTTGTCGGCGGTGGAGCCGCTAGCGCTTGCGGCGCTTGCGCTTGCCCTCACCCCGGACGTAGTCGGTGGTCACGGGGGCACGTGCCTCGGGAGCGGCTGCGCTGGTCGGCGCGGCGGGTGCACCGTCGTCGGAGGCCGCCTTGGCCGCCAGGCGCGCCTGCGCCGGCTCCTTCAGCTTCCACCTCGCGAGCAACGGGCCGGCGACGAACAGTGAGGAGTACACCCCGACCGCCATGCCGATGAACAGCGCCAGCGCGAGGTCCTGGAGGGTGGTGGCGCCGAGCAGCTGTGCCCCGATCAGGAGCAGCGCACCCACGGGCAACAGCGAGGTGATCGACGTGTTCAGGGACCGGTACAGGACCTCGTTCATGGACGAGTTGACCAGCTCGGCGTAGGTCCGGCGGCCGGGCTCGCCGAGCGAGATGCTGTTCTCCTTGACCCGGTCGAACACGACCACGGTGTCGTACAGCGAGTAACCGAGGATCGTCAGCAGCGCGATGACGGTCGCCGGCGACACGTTGAACCCGACCAGGGCGTAGAGCCCGACGGTGATCAGGACGTCGTGCACGAGGGCGACGATGGCGGCGACCGCCATCTTGTACTCGAGCCGGAAGGAGATGTAGATGAACACGACGACGAGGAACACGAGCAGTGCCTCGACGGCCTGACGGGTGATGCGCTCACCCCAGACGGGACCGACGAATTCGAACGTGATCTCCGCCGGCCGCGCCACCTCCTCCAGCGCCGCCTCGACCGCTCGCGCTTCGTCGCTGCCCGGCGCGATCGCCTCCATGCGGACCAGCGCGCCGGCCGCCCCGTCAGCCTCCGTCTGGAGCTGTGCGACCACGTCCCGACCACCGGCGGCTTCGACCGCCTGTCGCAGCTCCTGCGACGTCAGGTCGTCGCGGACGTCCACGAGCTGGTAGGAGCTGCCGCCGACGAAGTCGATCGACAGGTCGAGGCCCCGGAAAACCAGCGCGCCGATGCTGACCAGCAGCAGCAGCCCGGAGATCACGACCCAGCGGCGGGAGCGGCCGACGAAGTCGACGGTGGGGGTCTTCATCGGGTGGCTCCCGTCGCCGCAGGCGTCACGGGCTTCGGATCGGCGGCGCGGACGTTCCGGCGGCTGAGCAGGCGCGTACCGCCCATGAGGAACACCAGCGGCCGCGTGAACAGGGCCAGGATCAACAGGTCGAGCACCGTGGCCATGCCGAGCATCAGCGCGAACCCGCGTACCGGTCCGACCGCGAGGAAGTACAGGATCGCTGCCGCCGCCAGGGTCACGGTGTTGCCGGCCAGGTTGGTGCGGAAGGCGGACGTGTAGGCCTTCCTGACCGCCGTGCGGACGGTCTTGCCGAGGTTGACCTCGTCGCGGATGCGTTCGAAGAAGATGATCGAGGAGTCCGCGGTGATGCCGATCGCCACGATGATGCCGGCGACCCCGGCGAGCGTGAGCGCGAACCCGACGTGCGCGAGCAGGCTGATCATCGACATCACGATCACCCCGAACACGCCGAGCCCTGCGAGCGCGACCCCACCGAGCCACCGGTAGAAGAAGATCAGCCACCCGCCGACGAGCACGAGCCCGATCATCCCGGCCAGCAGGCCCGACCGCAGGGACTCCGCCCCGAGCGTGGGCGACACGGTCTGGAATGTGGAGGGTTCGAGGCTGATCGGCAGGGCGCCGGTGCGCAACACGAGCGCGAGGTCGTTGGCCTCCTCCTCCTGCTCGGCACGCGAGCCGGCGCCGACGGTGATCTGCGCCTCGCCCCCGGTGATGCCGATCCCGCACGCCACCCCGGGATTCATCTGCGGTGCCGACTCGACCACTCCGTCCAGCACGATCGCGAGCAGCGGGGCGGGGTGCCCCTGGTCGCGCAGACACGCGAGCTCGCTCGTGATCTCGGCGAACTCGTCCGCGCCCTGGCTGTCGAGCGCCATCGAGACCACGAACGAATCCTGGCCGGCACCGAAGGCGACGAAGGCGTCGTCGATCCGTTCACCGGTCAGGGGTGCGGGCCCGACCCGGTACTTCGGCGGCAGGAGCTCGCCCGTTTCAGGGTCGGGGACGCCCTCGTCGTCGGAGCCGCACAGGATGCCTCCCTCGTCGTCGGCAAGCTCCTCGCGCTCGTCGACAGGCGCCGTGCAGTCGGGTCCCTCCTCGTAGCCGGGCTGGCCCGGGCGCAGGATCGCCTCGGTCGGCCGGAACGTCAGCTGGGCCGTGCGGCCGATGATCTCCTGGAGGCGGTCGGCATCCTGCACCCCCGGCAGCTGAACCATGACGTCGGTCCCGGAGCGCGAGATGTCGGGCTCGGCGACACCGAGCGAGTCGACCCGGGCCCGGATCACCTCGATCGTCTCGTCGATGATCTCCTCGAAGTCGTCGGGCTCGGGCTCGCCTTCGGGCAGCTGGGGGGTGTAGATCGCACTGATCCCGCCCTGGAGGTCGAGTCCGAGGTGTGGGCGCGCACCGAGCCCGAGGTAGATCGCACCCGCCAGCACCACCAGCAGGCTCATCGCCAGGGTGATGACGAGCGGTCGCTTGTTCACCGCGTGCTCCTCGTCGGTCGGCCGTCAGCCGAGCGGGACGCCGTTGGCCGTGATACGGAAGTGGCAGCCCAGGGTGCCAGCCGCGCGGCGACACATGATCATCCGGTCGAGAAAGATCTCGAAGTACTCGATGACCGTCGAGCGGTCGGTGTCGAGCTCGAGCTCGAGCGTGATCGTGGCGGCCTCGGCGTCGACGCGGAGGAACGAGTGGGTCACGGCGTCGTTGACGCGGTCATGGATGTCCGTGGCGGTGTCGGCCCCCTTGCGGACCCGGCTGCGGTGCACGTCGGCCTTGTCGGCGAGGATGACCGCGGCCCCCACGGGACCGATCGACGAGCCGTACTGCTCCTCGTGGTTGCCGACGGCGGAGAGCACGAGCCCGATCCGGTAGGGGTCGACCTCGAGCCGGCGCAGGGCGTCGTGGGCGATCCATGCCGACGACAGGCCGTGGTTGGCACGGGTCACGACGTTGCCGATGTCGTGCAGGTAGCCGGCGATCGCGGCGAGCTCGCACAGCTCGTCGTCCGCACCGAGGTGGTGCAGGACGTTGTGGGCGATCCGCCCCACCAGGTTGGCGTGTCGGAAGCCGTGCTCGGTGAAACCCTGTGCGGCGAGGAACTGATCCGCCAGCTTGATGAACGCGCTGACCGATTCGTCCTGCTGGAGCCGGGTCAGCACGTCGACCTGGGACCCGGTCCGGCGTTCGGCGTCCATGGCGACCTCGGCCGCCTCCCGGACCGCGTCGGTGGCGTCGACGCCGCGCAGCAGCGCGGCCTCGGCAGAGCCCTGGATCGCGCTGGCCGGATCGGTCAGTGCGGAGGGCGCGTCCGACGCGAGGGGAGCTTCCTCGCCGTCGGCCTCGGCCGGCTCGAGCGCTTCGGGTCGGTCGCTCACTCAGGTCTCCAGCTCGTCCTGGACGACGCGGGCCAACGAGCTGCGCTGGAACCGCAGGACGATGTCGTCGGTGACCTCGAGGTCCATGGTCTCGTCGTCGAGCTCGACCACCCGCCCATGCATGCCGCCGACGGTCACGACGTCGTCGCCGACCTTGAGCTCGCCGACCATGCGACGGTGCTCCTTCTGCCGCTTCTGTTGCGGCCGGATCAGGAGCATCCACAGCACGACGAGGAACAGTATGGGCAGCAGGAGGCTGCCAAGTCCTTCCACGGGGGCGTCCTTTGCGACGGTCGGTGTCTCGGCTCGTCGGGCGCAGGGCGGGGTGACGACCACGGGGCCGGCCACCATGGCGCGGTGTCCGCGCGGCGCACGCGACCGCGCCCGACAGACGGGCGCGTAGGCGCGTGATACTACCCGTCCGCGTACGGCTCGTCGTCCGGCGGAGCCGGCCGCCGGGACTCGCCGCGGGCCCATGCCGTGAGCCGGGTCAGGGCATCCCCGTCACGTTGGGTGGTCAACAGCAGGACATCGCCGGCGTGGACCCGCGTGTCACCTCGCGGCACGAGGATCCGGTTGTCGCGGATCAGGGCGGTGACCAGGGTGGCGTCGGGCAGCGGCGCGTCCCGCAGGCGCCGCCCCGCCAGGTCGAGGTCCGCGGTCACGAACAGCTCGACCAGATCGATGTCGATGCCGTCGAGCGGCAGCGCCTCGGCGACCGGCGCCCAGGCCGGGGGCTCGTGGATCAGGCCGAGCCGGCGCACCAGTGGCAGCAGCGTCAGTCCCTGGACCAGCACCGACACGAGGACGACGAAGAACACCACGTCGAAGATGGTCTGGCCGCCGGGGACGCCGGCGGCGAGCGGGAAGCTCGACAGCACGATCGGCACCGCCCCGCGCAGACCGGCCCACGACACCAGGGTCTGCTCCCGCCAGCCGAGACCGGTACCGATCGTGCACAGGGCCACGGCGATCGGCCGCGCGATGAAGGTGAGCACGGCGGCCACGGCCAGTGCCGCCGGGGCGACCGATGGCAGCTGCGAAGGCACGACCAACAGGCCGAGGAGAAGGAACAACCCGACCTCGGCGGCGTTGCCGATGGCTTCGTGGAACCCGCGGATCGACCGACGGTGACGCGGGACGAGGCCACCGATCAGCAGTCCGGCGAGATACACCGCGACGAACCCGGACGCCCCGAGATAGGCCGCCGCCCCGTAGGCGACACCTCCGATGGCGACGGCGACGACCGGGTACAGCCCTTCGATGCCGAGCTCGACGCGACGCAGGAGCAGCACACCGACGCCGCCGACCACGGCCCCCATCACCCCGCCGCCGACCAGTTGCAGGACGGCGAACAGCGCCCACTCGCCGGCCGTCGCTCCGGTCTGGAACGTGGCGACGAGTCCCACGGTGAGCATCACCGCGATCGGGTCGTTGGCGCCCGACTCGATCCGGAGCAGCGCGGACACGCGCCGGGGCAGCGGCGTCACGCGCATCATGGAGAACACCGCCGCGGCGTCCGTCGACGCCACCACGGCGCCGATCAGCGCTGCCGTGAGGGGGTCGACCGGCAGGATCAGCCACACGCCGAGGCCCGTGACCGCGGCGGTCGTGGCCACGCCGACGGTGGCCAGCAGCGTCCCCGGCAGGGTGGCCAGCTTGAGGTCGGTCGGCTTGGTGGTCAGCCCACCCTCGAACAGGATCAGCAGCAGTGCCACCACGCCGAGGTCGCGGACGAGATCGTGGTCGTCGAGGCGGATCCCGAGCCCCTCCTCCCCGACCGCCATCCCGATGGCCAGGAACAGCAGCGCGCCGGGGACCCGGAAGCGGCCGCTCGGGCGCGAGGCGAAGGCCGCGATCAGGACCGCGGCGAGCAGGAGCAGGGCACCGACCAGCACGAGCGAATCGACGCCGAACTCGACCTGCACGCGTGCCCCCTCGGTGACCTGTGTGGACAGATCCAGGGTGAGGGCACGCTACCCGTCGGCGTCGAACAGCGACATCGCCGGTGGCGGGGTTCGCCCGAGGTGGCCGTAGGCGCCGGCGGTCGCCACCCGCCCGCGTGGAGTGCGTTGGAGCAGCCCGCTGCGCAGCAGGAACGGCTCGACCGCGTCCTCGACCGTGTCCGGCTCCTCGCCGACCGCGGTCGACAGCGTCGTCAGCCCGACCGGGCCGCCACCGAAGCGATCCACCAGCGCCTCGAGGACGCGGCGATCGAGCCGATCGAGCCCGAGATCGTCGACGTCGAACACCTCGAGGGCCTGGCGCGCCACGGCCAGGTCGATCGTCCCGTCGCCCTCGACCTCGGCGAAGTCCCGCACGCGCCGCAGCAGCCGGTTCGCGATGCGCGGTGTGCCGCGGGAACGGCCGGCAATCTCGGCCGTGCCCTCGTCGTCGATCGACACCGCGAGCAGTGTGGCGGAGCGGCCCACGATGGCCAGCAGCTCGGCGACGGCGTAGTGCTCGAGGTGGGCCGAGAACCCGAACCGGTCCCGCAACGGCGCGGAGATCAGCCCTGTCCGGGTCGTCGCGCCGACGAGGGTGAACCGGGGCAGGTCGAGCCGGATCGAACGGGCCCCGGGACCCTTGCCGACCACGATGTC
>CAZSQF010000060.1:0-12618 GCA_964608935.1 uncultured Actinomycetota bacterium
TGAGTGGGGTCACTGCACCTGCTGCTAGATTCGGTGGAGAACTGGTGGCCGCGGCCCCGCTAGGTCGATGAGCACTTCCTAGACGCGATCGCCATCGCCTTCGCGGCCGGAGCCTGCGACCTCCCGGTCGCGGTGTTCCGCGGCTACGCCGGCTCGGACCTGACCCAGGTCAATCCGAACATCCGCTCCGTGACCTGTCCCTTCACCGGCGAGCACCTGGCCGCGGTCCCTGCGATCCGGCCCGACGTGAGCATCGTGCACGCCCAGCGTGCCGACCGGGCCGGCAACGTCCTGATCGAGGGCATCGTCGGGATCCAGAAGGAGGCGGTGCTGGCCGCGCGCCGGTCCGTGGTCACGGTGGAGGAGGTCGTCGACGACCTGCGCGCTCCGAGCCCGAACTCGGTCGTGCTTCCCTCCTGGGCCGTGGACCAGGTCGCCGTGGCTCCGGGGGGTGCGGCACCGTCGTACACCCACGGCTACTACGACCGCGACAACGCCTTCTACGTCGAGTGGGACGCGATCTCGCGGGACCGCGACCGCTTCGGGTCGTGGCTGGACGAGCACGTACTGTCGTCGTCACCGACGCCGTCGTGAAGGAGCCGTCCGTGGAGTTCTCGCCGAGCGAGCTGATGACGATCGTCGCGAGTCGTGCGCTCGAAAATGGCGACGTGTGCTTCGTCGGCATCGGGGCCCCGTCGGCGGCGTGCAATCTCGCTCGGCTCACCCACGCTCCCGACCTCGTCCTCGTCTACGAGTCGGGGACGTTGGAGACCCGGCCCAACGTGCTGCCCCTGTCGATCGGTGACGGCGAGCTGTGCGAGACGGCGCTGACGACCGTCTCGGTTCCGGAGCTGTTCCGCTACTGGCTACAGGGAGGTCGCATCTCCAAGGGCTTCCTCGGTGGGGCCCAGATCGACCGGTTCGCGAACATCAACACGACCGTCATCGGCGACTACGACACGCCGAAGGTCCGCCTGCCCGGTGGTGGCGGGGCGCCCGAGATCGCGTCCTTCTGCGGCGAGGTGCTCGTCACCGCGACCCACAGCCGACGTACCTTCGTCGACACCGTGGACTTTGTCACCACCCTCGGCCACGGGCGGGGGCCGAGGGACCGCGAACGGGCGGGGCTGCGCACCGCGGGACCGACCCGGGTGATCACCGACCTCTGCGTGCTCCAGCCGGACCCGGCCACCGCCGAGCTGACCGTCACCTCCCTGCACCCCGGCGTCACGTCCGACCAGGTGCAGGACGCGACCGGCTGGGATCTACGCTTCAGCGAGGAGCCGGAATCGACGGCGCGGCCCACCGAAGAGGAGCTGGGCGTGCTGCGCGAGCTCCACGAACGCACCGAGAGGGCCCACGCAGGTGGTTGACCCAGGCCGAGGATGGAGCGACGGGCTCCTGGAGGCAGGGCTCGGGAGCCCACGGGCCGCCGACCTCCTGGGCTGGCCCGCACGCATCACCCGGATGGTCGAGGTCGAGGTCGCCCTGGCCCGCGCACAGGCCCGTGTCGGGCTCATCGCCACGACGCAGGCCGAGGCCGTTGCCGCCGGCTGCGACCCTGCCCGGCTCGACCTGGACACGCTCGCGGCCGAGGCGGCCCTGGCCGCGACACCGGTGATCCCCCTGCTGGGCTCCTTGCGCGACCTGCTCGACGACGATGCCGGTGACGTGCTCCATCTCGGCGCCACCAGCCAGGACGTCGTCGACACCGCCGTGGTGCTCCAGGTGCGCGACACCCTGGACCTGTTGGAGACGTCGCTGGACCACCTCGCGGGGCGCTGCGCGACGCTGGCCGCTGAGCACCGCGGGACCGTGATGCCGGGGAGGACGCTGCGCCAGCAGGCGGTCCCCATCACCTTCGGCCTCGTCGCGGCCCGGTGGCTCGGCGCGCTCGACCGCAGGATCGAAGCGCTGCGCCTCGCCCGCCCGAGGTTGCTGGTCGTCCAATTCGGCGGGGCGGCCGGGACGCTCGGCGCCCTCGGCGCTGCCGGCCCGGACGTGGTCGCCGCCCTCGCAGAGGAGCTCGACCTCGGGGTGCCCGACCTGCCCTGGCACGCCGAACGCGACCGCGTCGTGGAGCTCGCGGGGGTGCTCACCGGCGTCACCACCGTCGTCGCCAAGGTGGCCGGGGACGTCGTCGACCTGTCCGCAACCGAGATCGGCGAGGTGGCGACCCGGCCCCGCCGGGGCGCAGGGTCGTCGGCGATGCCACACAAGGGGCGCAACCCCGTCGACGCGGTCGCCGCCAGGGCCGCCGCCCGACTCGCCGACGGCGAGCTGTCCGTCCTGGTCGGGGCGGCAGGCGATCACGAGCACGAGCGCGCCGCCGGCGGATGGCAGGCCGAGTGGGTCGCCCTGCCCGGCGCGCTCGTGCGGGCGGTCGGCGCGGTCGAGCGGCTCATGGCCGCCCTCGACGTCCTCGAGGTCGACCCCGACCGCGGACGACACAACCTCGCCGCGAACCACGGGCTGACAGGCTCCGAGGCCCTGGTCGGCGCACTGGCCGAGGGGCTCGGGCGGTCGGCCGCGCAGGCGCTGGTGGCCGAGCTCGCGGGACGGGCCGTCGACGAGGGCCGTGACCTCGCCGACATCGCGGCGGACGACGAGCGCGTCACGGCTCGGCTGACGGCCGAGGAGCTCGCGGCGGCCATGGACCCGAGCCGCTCGCTCGCGAACGTCGACGCGTTGATCGACGCGGCGCTGGCCACACACGGGCGGGTCGCCGCGGGTGGGCCGTCATGAGCGAGCAGACGATCGTGTCCCCCGACGGTGTGCACCTGGCCGCACGGGTGGACGGTGACGCGCAGGCCCCAGCGCTGCTGTGCTTCAACTCGCTCGGGGCGGGGCTCGAGATGTGGGACGCCCAGGCGGCCGGATGGTCGGCCAAGCGTCGGGTGCTGCGCTTCGATCAGCGCGGCCACGGCCGCTCCGACGCCCCGCCGGCCCCCTACCGCCTCGAGCAGCTCGGTCAGGACGCCGTCGCCGTCCTCGACGCGCACGACGCGGACCAGGCCGACCTCTGTGGACTGTCACTGGGCGGCCTCGTCGCACTGTGGGTGGCCGTCCACCACCCGCAGCGCGTCCGGCGCATGGTCCTGGCCTGCACGGCGGCGCGGGTCGGCACGCGTGAGTCGTGGGAACAGCGCGTCGCCCTGGTCCGAGACGGCGGAATGGAGGCGATCGCGGACGCGGTCATGGAACGGTTCTTCAGCGCCGGCTACCGCGCCACCGACCCGGCGACGGTTGCGCGCTACCGGGCCACGCTCGCCGCCACGTCCACCGACGGCTACATCGGGACCTGCCTGGCCTTGGCCGAGGCCGACCTGCGCGAGCGCGTGCACGAGGTCCGGGCCCCCGCGCTGGTGGTCGCCGGCACCGAGGACCAAGCGACCCCGCCCGCCGTGGTCCGCGAGCTCCACGACGCCTTGCCCCGGGCCGAGTGGTCGGAGCTCGAGGAGACCGGCCAGCTCGCCAACGTGGAGCAGCCCGAGCTGTTCGAGTCGACCGTCCGCGACTTCCTGGCCGACGCGTGAGCGTCGGGCGCCCGTGACCACGCGCCACGACACCACGGGGGCGATCGGCCCCGGCCGCGAGGCCGCCGCCGTGGCCGGCGCTTTCCTGACCTACGGGTCGGTCTTCTTCGACCGGCTCGCACCGCTCTACCTGGTCGCGCTGATCGCCCGGGACCTCGGGGTGCCGTCCGCCGCGGAGGGCACCCTGGCGCTGCTGATCGGCCTGGGGTGGGCGACAGCCATGCCGATCGTGCGGGCCACGACCGGACGATTCGACGACCGCAGCCGCATCACCGTGGCCGTGGTCGTGTCGGCCCTCTTCAGCCTCGGCTCAGCCGCCGCGCCCGGCTGGGCCTGGTTCGTCGCCCTCCGCGGGCTCGGCGGCATCTTCGCGGGAAGCGGCTCCCCGGCGTTCACCTCTCTCATGTACAGCATCGCGCCGGCACGCCGACGCGGCCTGGACCTCGGCATCGTGCAGTCGTCCACACGGGTGATCGGGAGCATGGCCGCCCCGGTGGTGGTCACCACCGTGGCGGTCACCCACGGGTGGCGGCAGGCCATGGTCGTCTCCGCGCTGGTGCTGCTCGCGAGTCTGACCCTGTTCCTCGTCACGGTCCCGAGCGGGCGCCGTCGGCCCGGCTCCGAGGCCACGAAGGAGCCCTTCGCGTGGCACCCCGGCGGTCGGCGCAACATGCTGCTGTGTGCGCTCGGATGCGTCATCCTCCTGTCGTGGCTGATGATCTGGAGCCAGAGCTCGGTGGCGATGGTGGAGGGGTGGCTCGACGTCGGGCCCGACGAAGCGGGGCGCCGGGTGGGCCTGTTCGGCATCGGCTCCGCAGCCGGGGCGATGCTGCTGCCGATCGCCAGCGACCGCATCGGCCGGCGCGCCGCCATGGCGCTGGGCGCGCTGGTCGGCGGCGGCGGCGCGATCGGGGTCGGGTTGCTCGCCGGCCTGGAGGTGGTGCCGCCGGCGTGGGTCGTGGCAGGTGTGGTGCTCCTGGCCGGCAGCGCGATGGGGATCCTGCCCCTCACGATCTCGATCGTGCCCGCGGAGGCCGTGGCCAGCGGCGACCGGGCCCGGGCGTTGGTGATCCCGATCTCGGCTGGCGAGATCTTCGGTGCCGCGCTGCTTCCCGTGCTGGCTGCGGTGCTTGCCGCTCCTCTCGGCTACGCGGCCGTCGTCGGACTGGCCGGCGCAGGAGTGCTGGGGCTCGTCGTCATCGCGCTGCTCCTGCGACCGGCCCACGACCAGGCGCAGGTCAGCGGTGGGGGCGATCGATCCGACCGGAGGTGACGCGATGACCGCGGGTGTTCCTGCGATGCTGATGCGGGGTGGAACGTCCAAGGGCCTGTACCTCCTGGCCGGGGACCTGCCCGAGGAGCCCGCCCGGCGCGACGACCTCCTGCTGCGGCTGATGGGCTCACCCGACCAGCGGCAGATCGACGGGGTCGGCGGCGCGCACCCGCTGACCAGCAAGGTCGCGGTCGTCTCACGGTCGGACGACCCCGCCGCCGACGTCGACTACCTCTTCCTCCAGGTGGGGGTGGACGACGCGACGGTCAGCGACCGACAGAACTGCGGGAACCTGCTGGCCGGGGTCGGGCCCTTCGCGGTCGAGCGAGGCCTCGTCGACGCCACCGGGGACCGGGTGACGGTGCGCATCCGCATGCTCAACACCGGCAGCGTGGCCGTGGCCCGGTTTCCCCTTGATCCCGAAAGGCGGCCGCAGTACGAGGGCGACACCGCCATCTCCGGTGTGCCGGGAGCCGCGGCCGCCGTGGAGCTCGACTTCGAGGGCATCGCCGGAGGCACCTGCGGCGCGCTCCTGCCGACCGGCAACCTCGTCGACCACCTCGCCGGCATCCCGGTCACCTGCGTCGACAACGGCATGCCGGTGGTCGTGCTCCGCGCGAGCGACGCCGGCGTGGCGGGGACCGAGGACTGCGAGCAGCTCGAGGACGACGCCCGACTTCGTGACCTGCTGGAACGGGTCCGCCTCGAGGCGGGCCCCGCGATGGGGCTCGGCGACGTCGCCGCGACGACCGTGCCGAAGATCACGCTGCTGTCGCCGCCGCGGGGCGAGGGTGCGGCCACCACCCGCACCTTCATCCCGCACCGCTGCCACACCTCGATCGGTGTGCTCGGAGCGGTGTCGGTCGCAACCGTCTGTCGACTGGAGGGCACGGTGGCCGACGGAGTCGCCCGGCCCCCCGAGGGGGAGCGCGTCGTCCTCGAGCATCCGACGGGCACGTTCACCGCGACCGTGGTGGTCGAGGGCGGAGCGCCGGAGCCCGTCGTCCGCCGGGCCGGGATCGTGCGGACCGCACGCAAGCTCATGGACGGCACGGTGTTCCCGCGGCCGGCATGACCGAGGAGCCTCGATGCCCCGCAGGATCCCACCGCCCCACCCCGACCCGCACCCGCCGCGCCGCTTCACGCCCCCACCCGGCGCCTGCGATGCCCACTGCCACGTGTTCGGGCCGGCGCACCGGTTCCCGTTCGCACCCGACCGCACCTACACCCCGCCCGACGCCGGCGTCGAGGACCTCCGGCGCCTCCAGCAGCGCGTCGGGATCACCCATGCCGTCCTCGTGCAGGCGTCGTGCCACGGCACCGACAACACGGCGATGCTCGACGCCCTCGAGCGCGGCCGGGGCCACTACGCCGGCGTGGCCATGATCGACGAGCGGACCTCCGACGACGAGCTCGACCGCCTCGACCGCGCCGGCGTGCGCGGCGCGCGGTTCAACTTCGTGCGCCACCTCGGCGGTGCGCCCGACCTGGACCGCTTCCGGCGGCTGGTGGATCGCGTCGTCCCCCTGGGCTGGCACGTGGTCCTCCACCTCGACGCGAACGCGGTGGTGGCCCACCGGGACCTGCTCGACCGGCTGCCGACGACCTACATCATCGACCACCTCGCCCGGGTGGACGCCGCCCGCGGCATCGACCAACCGCCGTTCCGGGCCCTCCTGGAGCTGCTACGCAACGAGCGCTGCTGGGTGAAGATCTCCGGCGCCGAGCGGATCACCGCCGAAGGTCTGCCGCCCTACGACGACGTCGTCCCGTTCGCCCATGCCGTCATGGAGGCCGCACCGGACCGCGTGCTGTGGGGGACCGACTGGCCGCACCCCAACGTCCGGCACATGCCCGACGACGGCGACCTCGTCGACCTGCTCGTCGACCTCGTGCCCGACCCCGACCTGCGGCGGCGCGTCCTCGTCGACAACCCGCGGCGACTGTACGACCTCAGCGCCGAGTCCGGTCCGGTTCCCCCGGCGGGATGAGTGCGCCCAGCACGTCCGAGTCCACCTGTTCCAGGCTTGCCAGGGTCGCCGCCGTCATCGTCGGCGACACACCGAGCTCCTCCAGCAGCTCGACGGCCGCGCGCATCTCGTCGCCGCGGCGCTCGGCGTGCAGCCCGGTGCCCTCGACCAGTCGCCGGAGGAATGCCGCGTCCAGGGTGCCGTCCTCGACGAGATGCTTCCACAGCCAGTCCGACAGGCCAGCGGCCTCGGCGGCCTCGAGCCCCTCGATCAGCGCGGCCGCGAGCCCCTTCACGACGACGCTGCGCAACAGCTTTCGCGCGGCCGCCGCGCCGGCGTCGGGGCCGACGACGGTGACGTTCCCGCCAACCGGCGCAACGAGCGCTGCGTATGCGCCGGCGCCCTCCCCCGCGGCCAGCTGTGGCGTCCCGATGCCCCGGGGGACCACGGTTCCCATCAACGCCACGTCCACGAACGGGTGCCCGGCACGCTGCGCGACGTCGGCGAGATCGCGCTTCACGGCGGGCCCCGCCGTCGCCAGGTCGGCGTAGGGTGCACCTGCGGGGATCCGGTCGAGGGCCTGGCTAAGGGCGGTCGGTGCGTCCCTGGCTGCCGTCAGTGCCAGAACGGCGGCCGTGTCGCCGACCGCGTCCCGTGGGTCGGTGCACCGCGTCACCCCCGGCGGTGTCGGGCACGTGCGAGGATCGAAGGCCAGCACGTCGAAGCCCCGGTGCGCGAGCTGTCCGGCGATCACCGTGCCGGCCTCGCCGAGCCCGAAGACGGTTACCCGGGTCGGCTCACCCCTCACCGTCGGACGCCTCCCGGTCGACGTCGTCGACGTCGAGCTCGCGCAGCCGGTCGCGCAGCCCGTAGATGTCGAGGCCGAGCTCGCCGGACTCGAGCCGGGTCCTGACCTGTGCCTCCCGGGCCTGGCGGGCAGCGGCTGCCTCCGCCGTGGCCGCCGCCTCCTCCCGGGGCACGCACACGACGCCGTCGTCGTCGGCGACGACGACGTCGCCGGGTCGGATCGCGACCGCGGCGCAGACCACCGGCACGTTGACCGACCCCGGGGTGGCCTTCACCGTGCCCTGGGCGTGGACGGCCCGGGCCCACACAGGAAAGCCCATCTCCCGGAGCTCCGCGACGTCGCGCACGCCGGCGTCGATGACGAGGCCGCGACAGCCGTGGACGCGAAGCGAGGACGCCAGCAGCTCCCCGAACATGCCGTCCGTGGACCGCGAGGTCGTCGTGACCACCAGCACGTCGCCCTCGCGGACGACCTCAACCGCGGCATGGATCATGAGGTTGTCGCCCGGATGACACGACACCGTGACCGCCGGGCCACCGAGACGGACCCCCTGCTGGATCGGGCGGACCTCCGGGCCGAGCAGCCCGTTGCGCCCCATCGCCTCGTGCAGGGTCGCCACCCCGTGGCCGGCGAGCGCCGCGACCGTCGCCGGGTCCGGACGCGGGATCGAGTGGACGATCCGGTGGCGGCCCACGTGGTCTCCTGACGGTCGGTCTTTCCGGGGACGGCAGCTCACCCGCCGCTCCCCTGGCGTCACTCAGGCGAGATCCGTCGCCACCTGGGGGTAGACGCGCATGTAGGCCTCGCCCTTGGCGTCGGTCTCGAGCCCCAGGTTCGGCCCGGAGTTGCGCCTGGCCTGCACACCTCGACGCTTGGCCACGTCGGTGTAGTACTCCCACAGGTGCTCCTGCCCCTGCATGCACCGCATCGCTGCGAGCTTGGTCTCCCACACCTCGGTGATGTCGAGCAGGACGTCGGGCATGAACCCGCAGTACTCGCTCTGGTGGGGCTCGAAGAGGAACATCGGTGGGGCGCCGATGACCTGCGTGCCGGGGTCGTGTCCGGCCGCCTGCGCGATGATGCGCGCCTTGGTGGCGAGGTGGTGCGTCAGGGCGTGGTCGGTGTTCCACGGATCCGACGCCGTGTGCGTCAGCACCACCGTCGGGCGGACCTCCCGGTAGACGTCGACGAGCCGCTCGACGAGCTCCGGGGTCTCGATGATGGGGTAATCGCCGACATCGAAGGCGACGAGCTCCGCGCCGAGCGTGTCGGTCGCGGCCGTGGCCTCCTCATGGCGTGCCGCCTTGACCTCGTCGAGCCCCAGGCCCTGCCGCCACAGGCGCGCCGACTCACCGCGTTCGCCGTACGAGAGGCAGACGACCGTGACGGGGTGGCCCCGCGAGCTGTAGAGGGCGATCGCGCCCCCTGCACGCCAGACGAAGTCGGCGGCGTGGGCGCTGATCACGAGCACGGCTTCGCGCGCGGCGGTATCGACGGGAACGTTCGACATGCGCGGGACGCTAGGATTCGAGGTGTGGATCGTCAACTATTTTGTTGACAGGACGCCGCGACGGCACCGGCCGGCGGCGACCGGAAGCTGTCCTGTGGGGAGCGTGATGGCCGACACGACGACGGACACCCCGCCATTGCCCATCCGGATCCGCGACGCGATCCTGACGGGCGACTACGGGCCGGGGCAGCGTCTGGTGGAGGCGGAACTGACCGATCGCTTCGGGGCGACCCGCGGCGGCGTGCGCCAGGCCCTGATCCAGCTCGAAGGCGAGGGACTCGTCGAGCGCGAGCGCAATCGCGGCGCACGGGTGCGCTCGATGACCCTCGACGAAGCGATCGAGATCACCGAGGCGCGCGCCGTTCTCGAGGGCCTGTGCGCCGCCAAGGCGGCCGTCCGCATGGCCGACGAACAGCGCGAGGCGCTGCGGTACCTCGGCCGGCGGATGGCGGAGGTGGTCGAGGCCGGCGACGTCGTCGGCTACAGCTCGATGGCCCAGGAGATCCACGCGGCCGTCCGCGAGTACTCGCAACGGGCCACCGTGAGCGACCTGCTGGAGCGGCTGCGCTACCAGTGCATCCGCTTCCACTTCAGCGTCGCCCTCATGCCCGGGCGACCCCGGGTCGGGCTCGAGGAGCATCTGCGCGTGATCGAGGCGGTCGTCAGCGGTGACCCGGAGGCCGCCGAACGCGAGATGCGCCACCACCTGACGGCCGTGACCGACGCCCTGCGGATCCTCGGCCGGCAGCAGGGGGCGCAACCCCTGCTGACCGCCGACCGAGTCGCCACCTGACGCCCGCACCGGAAGGAGGAGTCGTGCGGATCACCAAGTACCCACAGTCCTGCCTGGTCGTCGAGGCCGACAACGGTGCCCGGTTGCTGATCGACGCGGGCTTCCACGTCGTCGGTCGTCGGTCGCTCGACGAGCTCGGCACGATCGACGCGGCGCTCTACACCCACCAGCACCCGGACCACTTCGACCCCTCGTGGGTCGCGCCGCTGCTCGACCGGGGCGTTCCCGTGTACGCCAACTCGGACACCGCCGGGCAGATCGAGGACGCCACGATCACGGTGGTGGCGGACGACGAGGACTTCACGGCCGCCGACGTGCCCGTGCGGGCCTTCGACCTGCCGCACATGCCGATGGTCGACGGTCGGCCCGGCCCCCCGAACCTCGGCTTCCTCGTCGACGGGACGCTGTTCCACCCCGGCGATGCCAAGGATCTCGGCGGCATCCGGGCGGAGGCCCTCGCGACCCCGATCGCCGGGCCGAGCCTCAGCGCCCGCGACGCCTACCGGATGGTCGAGGAATGCGGGGCACAGGTCGCGGTCCCGGTGCACTACGACCACTTCCTCGCCGACCCCCACCTGTTCGCGAAGCAGTGCCCCATCGCCCGCGTGGTCGTGCTCGAGGAGGGCGAGAGCACCGACCTCGGGGCCTGACCTGCCGTCGGTCCCCGGAATCGTCGGCGGCCCTCCTGCATGCAGCCACCCCGCCCCGACCCCGACCAGGAACGCGATCGCCGCCGTGGCATCGACACCCGACAGAACCGTCCTACCGGGTTCCAAGCGCCATTTCCCGGCGTTTCGGGTCCAGCGGACGGCCGAGCCCTACCGGTCGGAGCTGTCCCCGCCCTCGCACCTCTTGCATGCAGGACGGCGCTGTCCTAGGGTGCCCTGGAACGCGGGAAGGCATCCAGGCATGTGGCAGCCGCGACCAGCGGCAAGGCGATGAGCGACCCTGCTCCGGGCGACCAGCACGACGGTGTCCCGCAGAACATCCGGGCGCTGCTCGGCCTGCGCGACCTGTTGATCAACGGCGCGTTCGAGCCTGGCGAGCGGCTCTCCGAGATCCCCCTCGGCCAACGCCTCGGGGTGTCACGGACGCCGCTGCGCCTCGCGCTGTCACGGCTGGAGCACGAGGGCCTGCTCGAGGCGCACGCCTCGGGGGGGTTCGTCGTCCGCGAGTTCGGGGTCGAGGATGCGATCGACGCCATCGAGCTGCGCGGCGTCCTCGAGGGCACGGCGGCCCGGTTGGCCGCGGAGCGGGTGGACGATCCCGCGCGGCTCGAGGCCCTGCGCTCGCACCTCGACGACATCGACCTGCTCCTCGACGATGACGACCGCCCACCGGAGGAGGCCTTCGCGGACTACGTCGTGCTCAACGAGCGCTTCCATGCCGAGCTGGTGCAGGTCGCGGGCAGCAACCTGCTCGCCCGCTCGTTGGAGCATGCCACCACGCTGCCTTTCGCCTCGCCCAACGCCTTCGTCGAGACGCAGGCCCAGCTGCCGATCGCACGGCGGGTCATGCTCGTCGCCCAGGAGCACCACCGGGCGATCGTCGAGGCCATCGCGGCGCGGGAGGGCACCCGGGCCGAGGCCGTGACCCGCGAGCATGCACGGCTGGCCCGCCGCAACCTCGAGGCGGCCATCACCGCCGGAAAGGGCATGGACCGGATACCCGGTGCCCCGCTGATCCGCCTGGTGGAGCACGACCTCGGAGACACGACCGAACCGTACGCCGCCACCGCCGGTGTCGGCGACGAGCACAGCCGAACCGACCGAGAAGGAGAGGAAGCATGAGCGAGGGCAGCTTGGAGGATCTGCTGCAGTCCGTGGACGACCCCGTCCAGATGCTGCGCAACTCACAGATCGGGGCGTACATCTACCCGGTGGTCCCGCCGGAGTTCACCAACTGGCGGGACGAGCAGCGCGCCTGGCGTGAGCAGTGCGTGCTCTACGACCAGTCCCACCACATGGACGGACTGATCGTGCGCGGACCCGACGCCGGAGCGCTGCTCAACCACCTCGGCGTCAACACCTTCGACAACTTCAGCGTCGACAAGGCCAAGCAGTTCGTCCCGTGCAGCTACAGCGGGCACGTCATCGGGGACGGGATCCTGTTCCACCTCGACACCGACGAGTACGAGTACGTCGGTCGGGCGCCGGCGGCCAACTGGATCCGGTTCCACGCCGAGACCGGTGACTACAAGGTCGAGATCGACCACGACCCGCGCTCGCCGTCGCGGCCGATGGGCAAGCCGGTCACACGTCGCTGGTACCGCTACCAGATCCAGGGCCCGAGCGCGGAGCAGCTGCTCGCGAAGCTCAACGGCGGCCCCCTGCCCGACATCGGGTTCTTCAACATGGACCGCATCCAGATCGCCGGGACGACCGTCCGTGCCCTGCGCCACGGGATGGCCGGCGAGCCGGGGCTCGAGATCTTCGGGCCCTTCGAGGAGGGCGAGCAGGTCCGAACGCACATCCTCGAGGAGGGCGAGGAGTTCGGCATCGTCCCGGTCGGTGCGCGCGCCTACGCGACGAACACGCTGGAGTCGGGCTGGATCCCCTCGCCCCTGCCGGCGGTGTACACCGACGATGACATGCGGCCCTACCGCGAGTGGCTGTCGGCCGGGAGCTACGAGGGGCGCGGCGGCTCGATCGCCGGCAGCTTCGTATCCGACGACATCCGCGACTACTATCTGACGCCCCACGAGCTCGGCTACGGGCGGTTCGTGCGC